>JAEZBF010000136.1 GCA_023427545.1 Pseudomonadota bacterium | reverse complement strand
TGGGTCTTGCCCTCCTCGACCTCGAGGTCGATGTCGGCCAGCGCGTGCAGCCCGCCGAACTGCTTGTGCACGTCGGCGACGTGGAGGACGACGTTGCGGTCCGCGGTTGCCATCGCGCTACTCCGCTGGGGCGACGCGCACGGCGCCGCCGGTTGCCGGCCGACCGGGACGGCGGAACAGCGCGCCGATCCGTCGCACGCCCTCCATGACCCCGCCCGGCAGGAAGACCACGATCAGCACGAAGAGCAGCCCCAGCGTCAGCTGCCAGCCGTCGCCGACGAACTTGCTGGTGACGGTGACCACCATGTCGCGCGCCGGCTCGGGCACGAACGAGAAGATGCGGCTCAGCGTGGCGTCGTTGAAGGCCGAGAAGATGTTCTCGAAATACTTGATCAGCCAGGCGCCGATCACCGGCCCGATCAGCGTGCCGACGCCGCCGAGGATGGTCATCAGCACCACTTCGCCCGAGGCGGTCCACTGCATACGCTCGGCGCCGGCGAGCGGGTCGGTGATCGCGAGCAGCGCACCGGCAAGGCCGGCATACATGCCCGAGATGATGAAGGCCGTCAGCGCATAGGGTCGCGTGTTGAAGCCGGTGTAGCTCATCCGCGTCTGGTTCGACTTGATGGCGCGCAGCGTCATGCCGAACGGGGAGGAAAAGATCTTCTGGGCGATAAAGAAGGCGACGAGCAGCACCACGGCGCAGAAATAGAAGGCTTCGATGCCGTTGAAGGTGTGACCGAAGAGCCCGGCGCTCGGCAGCGCCGCCGGACGCGGCGCCAAAGCGCTGTCGATCACCCGCGGATCGCCGAGCGTCAGCTGCAGCGAGGTTTCGCCGTTGGTGATCGGGGTGAGCACCGAATAGGCGAGATTGTACGACATCTGCGCGAAGGCGAGCGTCAGGATCGAGAAGTAGATGCCCGTGCGCTTGAGGCTGAGATAGCCGATCGCCGCGGCGAAGAGCCCGGCGACGGCGACGGCGAAGATCATCGCCGGCAGCGCGTCCATTGTCAGCAGCTTGAACGACCAGACGGCGGTGTAGGACCCGACCCCGATGAATGCGGCATGGCCGAAGCTGAGGTACCCCGTGAGCCCGAAGAGGATGTTGAAGCCGAGCGCGAAGATCGCAAAGATCACGAACTTCTGCATCAGCCCCGGATAGGCGGCGCCGAGCGGCTGCAGCCATATCGGCATGGCGAGCACCACCAGCGCGAAGATCGCGAAGGTGAGGAGGTCGCGGCGCGGCATGCGCAGGAGATCCATCCTAGCCCTCCATCACGCCGCGGCGGCCGAACAGGCCGCGGGGCCGGACCAGCAGGATCACCACGGCCGTCAGGTAGACAATGATCTGGTCGATGCCCGGGATGATCGACTTGACCTCGTTCATCGAGGCAAAGCTCTGCAGGATGCCGAGCAGGAAGCCGGCTGCCACGCCCCCGGGCAGCGACCCCATCCCGCCCACGACGACGACGACGAAGCTCAGCACCAGGAAGTCCATGCCCAGGTGATAGCTGGGCGGCACGAGCGGCGTGTACATCACGCCCGCGAGTCCCGCGACCACGGCGGCGATGCCGAACATGATGGTGAAGCGGCGCGAGATGTTGATGCCGAGGATGCCGACCGTCTCGCGGTCGGCCATGCCGGCGCGCACCACCATGCCGAATGTGGTGAAACGCAGGAACGCGAACACCGCGCCGATGATCGTGATCGAGAACAGGAAGTAGACCAGCCGCCACCAGGGATAGGTCAGCACGTTGGGCGGCAGGCCGATCCAGGTGCCGACGTCGGCGGCGCTGGCGAGGGCGCGCGGCATGGGCTGGCCGATCGGGTTGGCGCCGAAGATCGCCTTGACGATCTCCTGCAGCACGATGGCGAGGCCGAAGGTGACGAGGATCTGCTCGGCATGCGGGCGCTTGTAGAAATACTTGATCAGCCCGCGCTCCATGGCGATGCCGATCAGCAGCATCACCGGAATCGCCAGCAGGATCGACAGCGGCACCGAATATTCGATGATGAAGCCGCCCCACTCGCCGAACCAGGTCTGGGCGAGCGGCGTCCTGACTTCGAGCGGCGCGCCCCAGGGTGAAAGCTGGGTCGGATCGATCGTCACCGTCTCGAGCGTGATGAGCTGGCGGAAGGCGACGGCGCAGAAGGCGCCGAGCATGAACAGCGCGCCATGCGCGAAGTTGACGACGCCCAGCGTGCCGAAGACGAGCGTCAGCCCCAGCGCGATCAGGGCGTAGGCGCCCCCCTTGTGGAGCCCATTGAGCAGCTGGGCAAGAATGGCTTCCATGGGTGTCCGCCGCTGTCAGTAGTGGGAGCGGTCCCGGCCGTTCAACGGCCGAGACCAGCGAAGCTGCAATCAGCAGGCCTTGGCGTCGGCCGGTCCGAGGTCGCCACCGAAGATCGAGGGATCGTAGGTGACGCTTTCCTTGGACGCGGTGCCCACCACTTCGAGCAGGTCGAATGGGTTGGCCGGGTTTTCCTTGCCCTTCACCACGTAGACTTCCTTGAAGCACTGGTGGTCGGCGCCGCGGTAGGTCGTCGGGCCGTTGCCCAGGCCGTCGAAGTCGTAGTCCTCGAGCGCCTTGATGACTTCCGGCGGAGCGAAGGTGCCGGCACGCTCGACCGCATCGGCATAGAGCAGCGCCTGCACGTAGGACGTGTGGGCGATCTGGCTCGGGGGCTGGCCGTACTTTGCGCCGAACGACTTGGTGAAAGCCTTGGAGGCCTCGTCCGTCAGCTGCCAGTCCCAGTTGCCGGTACCGTAGACGCCCTTGATCGCATTGCCGGCGCCCTTGGCCATGAGGTCGGAGACCAGCGGCAGCACGATCTCGAACTTCTTGCCGTTGACGGTCTTGTCCTTCATGCCGAACTGCACCGCCTGGGTGATCGAGTTCACCCCGTCGAAGCCATAGTGGTTGAGGATCAGCACGTCGGCGCCGGAATTGAGCACCGGGGTCAGGTACTGGCTGAAGTCGCCGGCGCCCACCGGGGTGCGGACCGGGGTGATGGTCTTCCAGCCGAGCGCTTCGGTCGCGGCCTTCATCGACTCTTCCTGGGTCCAGCCCCAGGTGTAGTCGGCGGTCAGGTGGTAGGCGACGCGGTCGGTGCCATAGGCCTTGCCGAGCACCGGGCCGAGCGCCACGCCGGACTGGTAGGCATTGAAGAAATGCCGGAAGCCGTAGCGCTTCTTGTCCTTGCCGGTGGTGTCGTTGGAGTGGGTCAGGCCCGCCATGTAGATGACGCCCATTTCCTGGCAGAGCGCCTGCTCGGCGATCGCCACGGCGGAGGACGACGAGCCGGAAATCATGATCGCGCCGTCGCGCTCGATCATGCGGCGGGCGGAGTCGCGGCCCGCATCGGCTTTGGTCTGGTCGTCGCCGGTGACGTAGGCGACCTTCTTGCCGAGCACGCCGTTACCCTTGAGGGCCTTGGACGAGAACGTCGGCAGCATGCCGCCGTCGCCTTCGCCGTTGAGGTGGTCGACCGCGAGCAGGAAGGCGCGCTGCTGGTCGGCGCCCTCGTCGGCATAGGCGCCTGTGAGCGGCATGTTGAAGCCGAACGTGACGGTGTCGCCGGTCGGGTTGTTGCAGAATTCCTGGGCGTAGGCGCCCCTCGAGAAAATCAGCGGGGATACGCCGGTCGCGAGGATGCCGGCGAGCCCGCTCTTCAGCACGCCGCGGCGGCTGAAACCCTTCAGATTGGTCATTTCGTCCTCCTCAGGCG
>JAEZBF010000030.1 GCA_023427545.1 Pseudomonadota bacterium | reverse complement strand
GCGCAGGGCGATGCCGCCGCACAGGGCGATGCCGAAGAGCAAGGCGATGCCGCCGCGCACGGACCGGCCACGTCGACCGGTGGGGCGGCCTCGGCACTGGCCGCCGGTGCGGCTGCGGTACGAGCCGGTCCGGTGCCACGGCTTACGTGGGCGGCGGCGACCCCTGCGGTGGCGGCGAGCAGCGCCGCGCCGAAGATGAAGGTGTTGCGCGAGGAGCTCATTTGCGGAACCCGTCCATGCCAAAGACCGGCCGGAGCCAGATGCCGAACCAGCTGCCGACGAATGCGGCGGCGAACCACAGCCAGGCGTGGAGACTGCCCGAGGCGATGCCGCTGAACAGCGCGCCGATGTTGCAGCCGAAGGAGAGCCGCGCGCCGTAGCCCATCAGCACGCCGCCAATCGCCGCAGCAAGCAGCGAAAGGAACGGCAGCTTGGCCTTGGGCGCGAACTTGCCGGCCAGGCCCGCCGCGAGCGCGGCGCCGAGGAGGATGCCGAAGTCCATCACCGAGGTCACGTCGAACAGCACGCTGCGGTTGAGCGCCAGCGCCTGCGCCGGCCAGGTCCAGAACTCCCAGGTCTCGACCGGCACGCTGACCGCCTGCGCGATCTTGGCGCCCCAGAGACCGAAGCCATAGGTGATCGACCAGGGGTGACCGGCGACGAGGAGCGTCGCGACGTTGAGGAGAGCGAGCAGGATTGCGCCGGCGAGCAGCGGCCACGGACCCTGCAGCACGCGCGGCAGGCCGCTCGTCTTGGCCGGCGCCGGGCGCTCGAGGCTGCCGTGCACGCGACGCTCGATCAGAACGGTGATCGCTGCCACTGCAGCAAGGCCCGCAAGCGTCACCATCAGCCCGCCCGGAAGGCCGAGAGTCTTGTCGATGTCGATCGGCGGCAGCGACGGCTGGTTGAGCCACCACGGCAGGTTGAGCGTGCCGAGCAGCGCGCCGACGATGATGAAAACGAGGGTGACGAGCATTCGGGCGCTGCCGCCGCCGACGGTGAACAGCGTGCCCGAACCGCAACCGCCGCCCAGCTGCATGCCGAGGCCGAATATCGCGGCTCCCACGACAACCGAGACGCCAACCGGCGCCAGGGCGCCAACGACCGGCACGCCCATCGCGGAGCCGTAGGCTAGGATTGGGAAGAACGCGACGGCCGCGAGGCCGATCATCAGCATCTGCGCGCGGATCGCGCCGCCGCGACGCTCAACGACCATCCGCCGCCAGCCGCCAGTGAAGCCGAAGGAGGCGTGGTAGAGCGTGGCGCCGAGCAGCCCGCCGATGACGAAGAGGAGCCCCTGCCTTGCATCGACCAGCTGGGCGATGACGAGCGTGGCGGCAACGAATGCTGCCCCGACCACAAGGACGGGACCGCGGTCGAGCTTCACCCAGGAAAGCGATGACGGCGCAGCGGCGATATCGGTCATTCAGGTATCCGGTCGGTCATGGTGGCCCCTGCCCCAGATCACGGGGAGCGGCCGGTGGTAAAAGCGAATGCCCGGGACATCAATCCCGGGCACCCAAACTCATGCCAAGAGCTTACTGCTTGGCTACGACCTGGCGCGAGGGATCGAGCGTCCACTCCGACATGGAGCCGTCATAGAGACGGACGTTCTTGAGACCCGCGACCTCGGAGAGGCCGAACCAGGCGATCGAGGCGAGGTGGCCGGTGTTGCAGAACGCGATGATGCCGTTCTCGTCGGAGAGGCCGACGGCCTTCACCTGCTCGAGGATGGCCTCGCGGGTGGCAAAGCGGCCGGCTTCGGCGTTCCAGAAGTTCGGGAAGTTGATGTTGACCGCGGTCGGGATGGTGCCCAGCGCCTTTACCGTGTTGGTCTTCTCCTTGCCGATGAACTGCGCGACCGAGCGGGCGTCGACGAGGTTGGTGTCGCTCTCGATCGCCTTCTGCACTTCGGCGACTTCGGCACGGAGCTCCGGACGGAACTCGGCAGTGAAGTTGCCGGCCTTGGGGGTCACGGCGTCGGTCGAAACCGGCGTACCGGCCTCGCTCCACGCCTTGAAGCCGCCGTCGAGCAGCGCGACGTTGTCGTGGCCGAGGACCTTGAGGGTCCAGTAAGTGCGGGTGGCGGCGCCGAATTCGCTGGCATCGGTGCCGGCCGAGTAGATCACGACCTGGGTGTCATCGTTGACGCCGAGCGCCGCAATCTTGGGACCGATGTCGGAAATCTCAGGCAGCTTGCCGGGAGCGCCGCCGATGTTGGCGCGCCAGCCGTAGGCGGTGTACTGCGCCTCAACGGCGCCCGGGACGTGGCCGGCCGCATACGGTGCGGCGCCGTCCTTGCCGGGATCGCGGATGTCGATGACGAGCAGGCTCGGATCGCCAAGGTGCTGGTTGAGCCAGGCGGCATCGACCAGCGGCTGATCGGTGAGACGCTCGGCCTGGGCAGCGCTAACGGTCGCGAGCCCGACGAACAGGGCGGCAGCCACGGAAGTCATACGCATCGAAAATATCCCCAAGGGAGTTGAAGTTGGCGGACTCTCTCACAAAGGGCGGTTCGAGCGCTGCTCAGATCGTTCCAAATTCGCAGAGCGGAAGAAACTTTGTATCCCCGGCTGCTCTGAAATTCGGCAACGAATTTTCGTTATCGCTCATACCCATCCCGGGCCGCTGCTGAAATAATGGGCAATATCAAACGGCCAGACGGCCCATCCCAGGCTCCACCCACTATGCTTCATCTCGCTCGTGCCTCGATCGTTCTAATTGCCCTCGCCGCTCCTCTCGGCCTGCGCGCTTATGCCGAAAGTCCAACCGTGCCCGCAGCTGCGAGCGAGCAGGTGCCCGCGCAGGTGCTGAGCTTCGAGGGGGAGGAGGCGCTGAAGGCGCTGGCGGCAAAGGGGACGACGGTGGTGTTCTTCTACGCCAACTGGTGCCCGAATTGCCGCGCGACGGTGACCGAGCTCAACGAACGCTGGGACGAGGTGCGGCCCGGCCTCAATCTCGTGATCGCCGACTACGACAAGGAGCAGGCGCTCAAGGCCAAGTACGGCGTGACCTATCAGGACACATTCGTGCTGCTCGACAAGGACGCGAACGCCGTCCAAGTGTGGAACAGCGGCGGGGTCGACGGCCTCAACGCTCACACCGGCGCCTAGGCCGGTCGCTCCATGATCGCTTCGGTGGGGCTGGCGTTCGTCGCCGGCGTCATCACCATACTGTCGCCCTGCGTATTGCCACTGCTGCCGCTTATCCTTGCGGCCGCGGCGCAAGAGGGGCGCGCCCGGCCCATTGGCGTGATCCTTGGCTTCATCGGCGCGTTCAGCCTGGCAACGCTCGCGCTCAGCACACTGGTGCGCACGCTTGGGGTGCCGCCGGACGTCAACCGCACGCTCAGCGCCATCGTGCTGGCGCTGCTGGGGGCGGTGCTGCTGGTGCCGGGGCTGCAGCTGCGCTTCGAGCAGTTGGCCAGCGGTCTGGCGAACCGTGCACCGGCGACCGCGGGCGGCAACGGCTTTGCCGGCGGGCTGACGATGGGCGCGGGACTCGGTCTCGCCTGGAGCCCGTGCGTGGGGCCGATCATGGCCTCGGTGATCACGCTGGCGCTGAGCCAGTCGGTAGGACCGGCGGCGATTGCGGTGACGCTGGCGTTTTCGCTCGGCACCGCGCTGCCCATGGCGGCGGTGCTGATCGGCGGTCGCGGGCTTGTGCGGCAGCTGGGCTGGGTGCAGCGGCACGGCAGTCGCATCCAGCAGGTGTTCGGACTGATCCTGCTGCTCACCGCAGCGGCGATCTGGCTGGGATGGGACCGGGCGATCCAGATATTCCTGCTCGACCACTTCCCCGGCTGGGAAGCCGCGCTCACCTCATGGGAGCCGCGCGGCGCCGCCCTGCCCCGCGCGCAGTAAGCACGCGGCTCAGCCCTTGATGCCGGCCGACAACGTGATCGCCTGGGTGACCCGCTTCTGGAAGAGAAGGTAGGCCACCGCCACGGGAAGGCCTGCGAGCACCGCGCCGGCGAGAAGGCGTGCGTAGTAGACGCCGAACGCGTCCTGCACGGCAGTGATGCCGACGGTGACCGTCATCATCCGCTCGTTCTGCGCGGCGAGGAACGGCCAGAGGAACGAGTTCCAGGCACCGATGAAGGTGATGATCGCGAGCGCGGTGGTGACGCCCCAGTTCATCGGCAGGAAGACGCGGAAGAGAAGGTGGAACTCGTTGGCGCCGTCCAGCACCGCCGCTTCGCGGAACTCGCGCGGCAGTGAGTCGAAGAACTGCTTGTAGACGATCACCGTCACCGGATGGATGAGCATCGGCAGGATGATGCCGATGTGCGTGTTAATCGCCTTGACGCTCGCGATGATGATGAAGTGGTTCACGATCAAAGCCGAAACCGGGATCATGAAGCTGGCGAGGATGGTCCACCAGAGCAGGCGTCGGCCGGGGAACTTCAGCTGCGAGATCGCGTAGCCCGCGCAAGCAGCCATCAGCACGGCGAGGATCGTCACCGAGACGGAGACGATGGTCGAGTTGAGGTACCAGATCGGCAGGTTCGAGTTCTTGATGACGAAGGCATAGGCGTTGAGCGTCGGCTGTTCCGGCAGCGGGCTGAAGCTGCGGACGGTTTCGTCGTCAGGGCGGAAGCTGGTCACAACCGCCCAGTAGACGGGGAAGAACCAGATGGCGGCGCAGATGATCGTAAGGATCGTCAGCAGCAGACCGCCGACATCGAAGAACTTGCGGCCTGGGGCGGCGGAAGCGGGAGCGGTGGTGGTCATTTCTCGCCCCTGATCCGCAGGACTTGGTAGTTGAAGATGGCGAAGGCCACGACGATCACGAACAGCGCGACGGCGATGGTGGCGCCATAGCCACCGGCGTTTTTCTGGAACGCCTGCTCGTAGATGTACTGGACCAGCACCATGGTCGCGACGGTGCGGCCGCCCATCGCGAAGAGATAGACCTGGTCGAAGATCTTGAGCTGCAGGATCAGCTGGATGGTGAGGCAGAGCACCGTGACGGGCCAGATCAGCGGCCAGGTGACGTTACGGAACAGTTGCCAGCGCGTGGCACCATCGAGCGCAGCGGCCTCATAGAGCTCGCGTGGGATGTTGCGGAGGCCGGCGAGAAAAAGAAGTATGGAAAAACCGTTGGTCCACCAAATGGTTATGATCGCAACGCCGGGCATGAACCACGGTATTGTGCGCCATACGTTAACGGCTTTGCCGGTGAACGGCTTGATGACGAACTGCAGCACGCCGAACTGGACGTTGGTGAGCCAGTCCCAGAGGACGTAGACGACCGTTACCGGCAGCACGTAGGGCAGGAAGAAGGCTGCGAGGACAAGGCTCTGCAGCCAGCCGTTCAAGCGGCTCACCATCAGGGCGATGGAGAGGGCAACGGCCGTTCCGGGGACGACGGTCAGGAGCACGAAGTAGGCGGTGTTCCAGACGGCGCCGCGGAACACCCTGTCAGAGAACATCCGTTCGTAGTTGTCGAAACCCACCCAGCTGCCGGGCCCGATCAGCGGCGCGTTGGTGAAGCTCAACTGCACCATCTGTATGGTGGGATAGACGAACATCCAGGCGTAGATGGCGACGAAGGGCGCGACCAGGACAGCCGCGGCAACGACTTCGCTGCGCCGATACTTTGGCATATTTCCCCCCCGGGCAGTCGAGATCCGGCCGAGGTTAGCCCGGCCGGATCGATGCTCAACCCTGGCTTACTGCAGGGCGTCGAGGGTTTCCTTCATTTCGGTGACGGCGGTCGGCGCGTCGATCTCGCCGTTGATTGCCGCCGTGAAGGAGTTGCCGGCCGCATCGAAGAGCGGCGAGGCGACGCCCGCGTTCTTGGACTTGGGATCGAACACGAGGTTCTGCGTCACCGTCGCGTAGGTCGCCTGCGGCTGCATGGCCTTGTACTCGGCCGTCTCGGTGACCGCCTTGTTGGCCGGGATGTGGCCGGCAGTCGCCCAGAACAGCGCGTGCTCTTCCATCCACTTGATCACTTCGAGCACGGCAGCGTGCTTTTCGGCCGAGACTTCCTTGCCCTGGTTGTTCGGGATCGCGAACGAGTGCGAGTCCGCATAGGTGCAGGCATGATCGAAGAAGACCGGCAGTTCGATAGCGCCCCAGTTGAAGAGTTTGCCCTGCTTTTCCAGGTCAACCATCGTGGGCACTTCCCACACGCCGTTGATCATCAGCGGAGCGTCGCCCGAAGTGAAGAGCGCGACGGTCGAGGGGTAGTCGGTGCTGCTTGGGTTGTAGCCGTCCTTGACCCAGTCGGCGATCACCTGCACCGCGTTGGCGAGCTTCTGCTCGCTATCGCCGGGGAACCAGTCGCCATCCGTTCCGATCGTTCCACCCTGCTGGCAAAGCAGCGAATAGATCGTCCGGAAGGCGAAGCTACCGTCGGCGGTGACGGTGGAAATGCCCCACTTGGAGCCGCCTTCCTGGAGCTTCTTGAGAGCGGCCTTGAAGTTGTCGACGCCGTTGAGGCCGGTCGGCAGGCCGTCAGCGCCGATAAGGCCGGCAGCTTCGAGCTTGTCCTTGTTGTAGTAGAGCACGATCGGGTGCTGATCGAACGGCACGGCGTACTGCTTGCCATCGACGTTGACGGCGTCCCAGGTGGCGGGCGCAAAGGAGTCGGCCGAAAGGCCCATCGCCTTCATGTCGTCCGGCGTGATCTCGGCAAGAACGTTCTGGCTGACGGCCAGCGGAATGCGCGAGGCGTGATAGGTCATGATGTCCGGCCCCTCGCCTACGGCGGCCGACGTCTGGACCTTGGTGTAGAACGGCACGCCCCAATCGAGGGTCGTGGCCTGGATTTCGATGTTGCCGGAATGCTCGGCGTTGAAGTCCTCGATGAGCTTCTTCATCCGCACGCCGTCGCCGCCGCCGAGGAAGTCCCACCAGGTAACGGTCTCTGCCGCCTGAACGGCGCCAACACCAAGAAGGGCGGTGCTCAAGAGCGCGGCCCTGATTAATGACTTATTCACCTTGTCCTCCCGAATGATCAAGCCGGCGCTGTCGCCAAACGACTCCATTTTCGCCCTTGGGCGGTCTGGTCTGCGCCAGTTGCGGGGCCCTCCAGGGCAACCCGGATAGAGTATGATCGGCAGTCCGGTAGACGTCAACTGATATGCATCAGCATATCTGATATCGGCCCGGCACTTAGGGGGAAGAAGGGGGACGTTTGCCCCCCCTGCCCGACCGCCATCAGGCCTTGATGCGGATCATCTGGTACGAGTACGGCGGCAGGCTCAGCGAGAGCTGACCGTCGGCGACGCGCGCGCCCGTGCCCTGTCGAGGTTCGACCGCGTTCTGGTCGGCGAGCGTGTTGACCGCGGTCAGGCTGGCGTGGGTCATGACCTGGTGGTCGAGCACGGCACCGGCCGCGAACCCGTTCAACGCGACGTCGACCGGGATCGCCTCGGACGGGTGGCGGTTGACCGCAAAGAAAGTCAGCGTCCCGCCCTCCTCGTCGTGGACGCCGGCGATGTCGACGTAAGGCACATTGTCCGCAACTTCGGCGTCGTATCCCGGGGAGAGGACGTTGAGATGGAGAGCGGTCCCGCGCCCGAAACGCGATGCGAAGTAGTAGGGATAGTAGGTGGTCTGCCGCCATGCGGGCCCCATCGGCTCGGTCATGATAGGCGCAATGACGTTGACCAGCTGGGCGATGCAGGCGAGCTTCACCACGTCCGAACGCCGGATGAAGGTGTTGATGACGCAGCCGACCTGCAGCACGTCCTCGAAGTTGTAGATGTCCTCGAGTAGCCGCGGGGCATGCGGCCAGCCGTCGTTGCCGTCGAGGATAGCGCGGTCCTGCTTGTTGGAATGGTACCAGACGTTCCACTCGTCGAAGGAGATGTGGACCTTGTGCTTGGAGCGCTTCTTGGCCTTCACGTAGTCGATCGTGGAGGAGACGGTGGCGATGTAGGTGTCGAGCTTGGCGTTGAGGGCCAGATAGTTGGCCGTGTTCTGCTCGCGGTTGGCGAAGTACATGTGCAGCGAGATGTGGTCGACGCTCTCGTAGGTGTGCTCGAGGACGATCCGCTCCCAATCGGGATAGGTCGGCATGTTCGAGTGCGACGAGCCGCAGACGATCAGCTCGAGCGACTTGTCGAACATCCGGAGCGCCTTGGCGGTCTCGCTCGCGAGACGGCCGTACTCGTCGGCCGTCTTGTGTCCGACCTGCCAGGGCCCATCCATCTCGTTGCCGAGGCACCAGAGCTTGACGTCCCACGGATCGGCGCGGCCGTTCTTCTTGCGCAGGTCGCCCCAGTAGGAGCCGGTCGGCCCGTTGACGAATTCGACGAAGTTCCGCGCCTCCTCGAGGCCGCGCGAGCCGAGGTTCAGGGCGAGCATCATCTGCGTGTCCACCTTGGCGCACCAGTCGGCGAACTCGTGGATGCCGATCTTGTTGCTCTCCGAGGTGTGCCAGGCGAGATCCAAGCGTGTCGGGCGCTGCTCGCGGGGGCCGATGCCGTCTTCCCAATTGTACGCGGAGACGAAGTTGCCGCCGGGATAGCGGACCATCGGGATGTTCAGATCTCGCACCAGATCGGCGACGTCGCCCCGCATGCCGTTCTCGTCGGCGGTGGGATGGCCGGGCTCGTAGATGCCGGAATAGATGGCGCGGCCCAGATGCTCGAGGAACGCCCCGTAGAGGCGGTCGTCGATCCGTGCCACAGTGAAATCCTTATGCGCCGTAACTGTCGCGCGCATCGCGCCATTCCCCCCGAGATTTTCTGATCTATATCAGATGTGGTGATGCAGAAGGCCGCTTCCGTCAAGAGGCGGGCCGTTGCTCAGTCGGTTTCGAGCCTGAGCACGATGTCCTGGTCGTAGTTGCCGAAGCCACGGCCGAAGATGTTGATGCCCCCCGGATGGCGGGCGTCGTCCTTCACCCCGATGCGCAGCCGGATCGAGCGGTGGACGTCGAGGTCGAGATCCTTGAGCGACACCGGCGAAATCTTGGTGCCATCGACATAGGTGCCGGTGGCGGTGACCCTGAAGGTCTTGAGCATGCCGTACTGGCTGCCTTTCAGTTTCCACCAATCGGGCGTGTAGACGCCGCGCTTGTCGCCGAAATCACCCGGCGAGGTCCAGGTGCCGATGTCCTTGCCGTTGACCGAGACCGTGATGTCCGACGGCCAGTCGGCGCTCGTCCCGGGCACCTCCGAGCTCAGCTCCATCGAGAACTCGAGGGAGGTGACGGGGTGCTGGGCGAGACGCGCATTGTTGGCGAACTGGTATTCGACATAGCCGCGGGTGAACCACATCAGCCCGGTCTTCATCCTCTCGGGATCGAGGAAGGTGTTTGGCACGTCGAGCAGCCCGATTATCCCTTCCGAGGAGCAGAGCCCGCAGGGCGCGCTGACTTCGTAGCTCGTATAAAGCCCCAGCGGCATGACGACTTCGATCGTGTTCGCCTTGAGCGGGCTCAGGTCCTGGCGGAACATCACCAGCACTTCGTCGAACAGCGAGTGGCAGATCTTCTGGTTGCCCTTGCGGGCCTTCTGCGTCTCGGTGCGGACCAGCCCGGCCTGCACAAGGATCTGCATGTTGGAGCTTACCGTCGACTGCGGCTGGCCAAGCTTGGCGGCGATGTCGTTGACGTTGAGCGGTCCGTCGGTGTGCAGCAACTTGAGCATGCCGATGCGCACGTCCGAGGCGAGCGCGCGCAGAACCTCAGGCTTCTCCTCGGGGTCGACGACGAGGAAGTTCCGGCTCACGTCCCAATTCCCCGATGAAGTTTGCGATCTGCATCAGAAACTCGAATTTACTTCATGAACCAGACAACGACGCTTGGCAACGGCGATCCGCGTCGCCGTTGCTCAACGGGTGGTGGTCGAGCCGGAAAGGCTATTGCTGGTTGTCGCCCGGGAGACCGTGCACGTCTTCGTGCGTCGGCATGACGCCGTGAACACCGGGCTCGAGCCCACCCTCCCCCGCCCGCGTCACCTCCTTGGCGCGCTTCTTCCGGCGCAGCTCCTCCGGGGAGTTGCGGTCGGCCGTAGTCGAGCCATGCTTCCCCGGGGCGACCCCGCCCTCGGTACGGGGCGTGGTTTTATTTGTCGGCGTGGCACTCGGCGCCTGCTCGCTGGTGTTCATGTCAGCATCTCCTCTGCCCGTTGGACCGCAGGACCATGCGGCGTCGGGGAGGAAACGTCCGGCGCGCTGGCATGGTTCAGTTGGGCGCGTGCCCACCCGCAGGCGCGACCACGCGAAAGACCTCGGTCGGGCGGCTGAAGCCCTTGAGGGTGCGCGTGCCGCAGGACTCCACGCCCCACTCGTCGGAAACGTCGTGGGCCACCCTCGGCGCAACGAGAACCTCGCCTGAGGCTGCCATCTCACAGAGGCGGGCCGCGAGGTTGGTGACGGTGCCGATCGCGGCGTAGTCGAAACGCTTGTCGAAGCCTACCCGGCCCACCGTGACGTAGCCGGCCGCGATCCCCATCCCGACACCGAGTTCGGTCGCGCCGCGGCGATGCCAACGCTCAAGCAGCGGGACCACGGCGGAGCGGATGCCCACGGCCAGCCGCACCGCGGCGGCGCAGGGCTCCGGGTGCGGCATGGGATCGTTGAAGAGCACCATGAACCCGTCACCGGCGAACCGCTCGAGCGTGCCGTGATGGCTGAAGATGAGCTCGCCGGTCGCCTGGTGATACTCGCCGAGCAGGGCGAGGACTTCCTCGGGCTCCGCGCTCTCGGCAAAGCTCGTGAACCCGCGCAGGTCGCAGAACAGCACCGTAACGTCGGCGCGGTGCGAGCGCAGCGCGGCCTCGCCGCTGGGCGAATTTAGGATCGCCTCGGCGACCTGGGGGGCGAGGAAGCGCTTGAGCCGGGACATGCGGTCGACCTCGGCGACCTGCTCGGTCACGCGCTGCTCGAGCCGGGCATTGAGATCGGCGAGTTGGGCGGCTTGCCGCTCGAGCGCCTCGCCGCGCCGGCGGAGTTCGTCCTGCAGCTCCTTGAGCCGGAGCATGGCGCGTACGCGGGCGATGAGCGCCGCGTGGTCGATGGGCTTGGTGAGGTACTCGTCGGCACCGGCGTCCAGACCGGCGACGACATCGCGCACGTCGGATTTCGAGGTAAGCAGGATCACCGGGATGCCGCGCGTGGCGGGGTCCGACTTCAACGCTTTCACGGTCTCGATGCCGTCGAGCTTGGGCATCATGACGTCGAGCAGGATCAGGT
>JAEZBF010000352.1 GCA_023427545.1 Pseudomonadota bacterium | reverse complement strand
GTCCTGACTGTGGGCGTTGACCCTGGGGAGGTGGTCGTGGCAGGTTTAGGGGGACGGTCCCGGTGCCAGGAGTGGCAAGGGGATAATAGGGAACACGGTGCGGATTACCCATCAGGGGCCAAGACCGTGGCTGCCCCCGCAACTGTAAGCGGCGAGTCTGCTTCGATACCGCCACTGGCCCGATGGGCCGGGAAGGCTGGAGCAGACGGCGACCCGCGAGCCAGGAGACCTGCCGTCGCAAGGCTGGGCGAAGAGCCCGTTTCAACGTGCACACGGAGGGTGTCCGCACATGAATACCGCAACGGCTGCGGCCCTATCGACCACCTCGCTAACGCTCCCGCAGCGGCTGATCGCCGGCGGGCTCGCGCTCTTCCTGGGCCTGCTGCTGGTCGGCGGCATCGGCTTTGCCGGCGACATGCGCGTCCATAACGGCGCGCACGACACGCGGCATGCGCTCGGCTTTCCCTCCCATTACCCGCGGTGGCCGCTCGGTTCGAGCGGCCGGCCACATGCACAGCAGGAGCCATCGATGAAGCTGTTCCAGCGGATATTCTTCGCTGCGGTCCTTGCCGGTCTGTTGGCGGGCGTCCTCATGTCGGCGGTCCAGCAGTGGCGGGTCGCGCCGCTCATCCTCGAAGCAGAGGTCTACGAGGATGCGGCGCCGGCCGATCATAGCCACGGTCAGGCGGCAGAGGCGGTGGCGCCGCACGACCACGATGCGGGCGAGTGGGCGCCGGCCGACGGCGCCGAGCGGATCGGTTTCACTCTGGCGGCAAACCTGTTGGTTGCGATGGGCTTCGGGCTCCTGCTTGCGGCGGTTTCGGTGCTGACCGGCCTGCCGGTGACCCCCGCCAACGGCGTGCTCTGGGGGCTTGGCGGATTCCTTGCGCTCCAGCTCGCGCCTTCGTTGGGACTGCCGCCGGAGCTGCCGGGAATGCCGGCGGCCGAAATCGGTGCGGGCCAGCTCTGGTGGTGGGCGACGGCGCTGTCGACCGGCGCCGGGCTGCTGGCGATCGCCAGGTTCCGCAACTGGCAGGCGATCGCTGTCGCCGCGGTGCTGATCGTTGCCCCCCACGTCTCCGGTGCGCCCGCCGCGCCGGATGAGCCGAGCGCGGTGCCGGCGCACCTTGCGACCAGCTTTGCCGCCTCCGCCCTGGCGGTCGCGGGCGTCTTCTGGCTCCTGCTGGGGCCACTCTACGGGTACCTGCTCCAGCGCTTCAGCGCCGAGCGGCTGCCGGCTACACGAAAGGCGACAGCATGAGCGCGATTGCGAACGGCAAGATCCCGGCGACGGTGATCACCGGCTTCCTGGGGGCCGGCAAGACGACGCTGGTGTGCCACCTGCTCGGCCACGCCAAGGGCAAGCGGCTGGCGCTGATCATCAACGAGTTCGGCGACATCGGCGTCGACAAGGAAGTGCTGGCGGCGTGCGGCGACGAGACCTGCCGCGAAGAGGATATGATCGAGCTCAGCAACGGGTGCATCTGCTGCACCGTGGGCGAGGATTTCATCCCGGCGATGCAGCAGCTGCTCGCACGGGCCGAGCGGCCCGACCACATCGTCATCGAGACCTCGGGCCTCGCGCTGCCGCAGCCGCTGATCCGCGCTTTCAACTGGCCCGAGATCAAGTCCGAGGTGACGATCGACGGCGTCGTCACGGTGATCGACAGCGCCGCGGTGGCCGAAGGGCGCTTCGCGGCCGACCCCGAGGCGGTGGAACGGGCGCGCAAGGCGGACGCCATGCTCGATCACGCGACCCCGCTGGGCGAGCTGTTCAAGGACCAGCTCGTTGCCGCCGACCTGATCGTCCTCAACAAGACCGACCTGGTCGACGATACCGCGCTGACGGAGGTCGAGAGCACGATGCGCGAGAGCATGCGGCCGGGCACGGGCATGCTGCGGGCCAGCAACGGCCACGTCGATGCGGCGGCCCTGCTGGGCCTCGGGCTGGCGACGGAGGACAACCTTTCCGGCCGCGACAGTGCGCACGAGCTCGAGCACGGCGGCGAGGGCCACGAGCACGATGACTTCGACTCGTTCTCGGGGCGCCTGCCGCCGATGCCCCGCGATGCCCTGCTCCAGGCGATCGGCACCGCGATCAGCGACCACGACGTCCTGCGGCTCAAGGGCTTTGCCGCGATCGATGGCTCTGCGGCGCGACTCGCGATTCAGGCGGTCGGCCCGCGCATCAACGCCTGGTTCGACCGGCCGTGGCGGGACGACGAAGCGCGCGAGACGACGCTGGTGGTGATCGGCGAAAGCCCGCTCGACCGCGAGGCGATAACGGCGGCGCTGCGCCGCGCCGCCTGATGCACCTGCTCAGCGCGCAGGCGGGCGCGATCCAGCAGGAAGGCGAGGCGATCGACCTTGAGCAGACCCCAGGCGAGGTGGTGTTCGCCTCCTCGGCCGACAGCGAACTGGCGCTGCTCGCGGGCGCTGCCGACCGCGCCGGTTATGACGGGCTGCGGCTCGCCAACCTGCTGCGGCTGTCGCACAACCTCTCGGTCGACATGTGGCTCGACAAGACGGTGCGGCACGCCCGTTTGGTGGTGGTGCGTCTGCTCGGGGGCGCCGCCTACTGGCAGTACGGCGTGGACGAGCTGATCGCGCTGGCGCTGAGCGGCACGATCCGGCTGGCGCTGCTGCCGGGGGATGCGACGCCGGACCCGATTTTGCGCGAGCGCTCGACGATTGCCGGTAACGAGTGGGACCGGCTGCACACGCTCTTTACGGCGGGGGGGCCGGAGAACGCGGACGCGGTGCTCGCCGCGTTCCGGAGCCTGGCCCGGCCCCTCACCCGGCCGCTAGGCGGCCACCCTCTCCCGCCCGCGGGAGAGGGGAATAGTGCCGCTGGTTCTCCGCCTTCCCCTCTCCCGCGAGCGGGAGAGGGTGCCTCGCAAAGCGAGGCGGGTGAGGGGCTGACCTCCGCGCCCGAGATCAACCCCTTCCCCCGCTTCGGCTACTGGTCCCCTGAACGTGGCATTGTCCCCGACCTCCCCACCGGCAGCACCAATGTCCCCATCCTCTTCTACCGCGCCGCCTTGGAAGGCGCCGGCACCGCCACCCTTGAGGCGCTGGTCGCCGAAACCGCACGGCAGGGCCTCGCGCCGGTCCCCCTGCTCGTTTCCACCCTGAAGGAAGCGGCGTGCGTGCGCTTCGTGCAGCGGGCCTTCGCGGACCATCCGCCGGCGGCGATCCTCAACCTCACCGGCTTTGCGCTGGGGCTCGATGGGCTCGATGAGCGGCTGAACCCATTCGCGGGGATTAATGCGCCGGTGATCCAGCTGATCCAGGGCGGGCGGCCGGAGGCGGCGTGGGCGGCCGATAGCCAGGGGCTGACGAGCAAGGATCTCGCCATGCAGGTGGTGCTGCCCGAGCTCGACGGCCGGATCGGCGGCATTCTCGTCGGCCACAAGGCCGAGCAGGTC
>JAEZBF010000122.1 GCA_023427545.1 Pseudomonadota bacterium | reverse complement strand
CCCTCGAAGCACTCGGCGAGCGCAAAGCTCTCCTCGGTCAGCTTGATCGTGTCGAGCAGCGTGATCTCCGTCGCCGGACGCCCCAGCCGGAGGCCGCCGCGGCGCCCGCGCACGGTCTTGAGCAGGCTGTTCTCGACCAACGGCTTGATCAGCTTGAACAGGAACAGCTCGGAGATCGCGTGCGCCTTGGCGATGTCAGCGACCCGGCTCAGCCCCGGCTCGTTGACCGCGCAATAGACCAGCGTCTTGATCGCATAGGTCGATTGCCGCGTCAGCCTCATCAACGCCTCCTGCAACACCCCGCAGGACTCGATATCCGCGGCATTTCAGGCTGTCCTCACAACAGCTTGGCTGCCCGGATATCCACCGGGCAGCCGCTGAAGATTACAATGGTTCCAACCTTCGCGCGAGCTGTTTCGCGCTAGGACTTGGACAGGAACGGCCGGTGCAGGACGAGGTCGGCTTCGCTGAGGCGCGCCTGCGCGGTGAAGCTCTGATGCCAGTAGGGGTAAAGCAGCCGCGGCTGGCTGACCTCGTCGAGCCGGGCGATCTCCTCGGCCGAGAGCTGCAGGTCGGCGGCCCTCAGGTTGTCGGCGAACTGCGCCTCGTTGCGCCCGCCGATGATCACGGACGTGACGCCCGGGCGCTGCAGCAGCCAGGCAAGCGCAACCTGCGCTCCGGACACCTCGTGCGCCGCAGCGACGCTGTTGATGACATCGACGATGTCCCAAAGGGCGTCCCAGTCGTAGATCGGCGGCTCGCGGAAGCCGCTGACCTGCCGCCCGCTGTCGGGTCGGCTGTTGCGCGTGTACTTGCCCGAAAGCCAGCCGCCGCCCAGTGGCGACCAGATGAGAATGCCCAGGCCCTGGTCGAGGCTGAGCGGCACCAGCTCGTACTCCGCCTCGCGCGACTGCAGCGTGTAGTGGATCTGCTGCGACACGAACCTCTGGCAGTGCGCCGCATCCGCGACGGCCAGCGCCTTCATCAGGTGCCAGGCCGAGTAGTTCGAACACCCGACATAGCGCACCTTGCCGTGCTTGATCAGCGTATCGAGCGCCTCGACGGTCTCCTCGAGCGGCGTCTGCCCATCCCACTCGTGCACCTGGTAGAGGTCGATGACATCGGTCTTCAGCCGCCTCAGGCTGTTCTCGCACTCGCGTATGATGTGGTAGCGCGAGAGGCCCTGGTCGTTTGGACCCTTGCCGACCGAGAACCGCACCTTGGTGGCGAGCAGCAGCCGCTCCCGGCGCCCATGCGTGAGCGCCTCGCCGATGATCTGCTCGGAGACGCTGCCCGAGTAGATATTGGCGGTGTCGATGAGGTTGACCCCGGCATCGAGGCACATGTCGATTTGCCGCTGCGCGGCCGTGAGGTCGGCATTGCCCCAGAGCCCGTCTCCGCCGAATGTGGCGGTCCCGATGGCAAGGCTAGAGACCTTCAGGCCCGAGCGGCCCAGCAGCCGATAGTCCATTGCAGTCCCCCCGATTTGTCCGGGGCGACCATAATCCCTATGCATGAAGTGGCAAGCGGCCGATTAGTCCAGCGCCGGCGAGCCGATCGTGGCGAGCGTGAGGATGTCCGCCAGCTCCTTCTGACGGAACGGTTTGGCGAGCTTGAGCATGCCGTCACTGGCCGCGCCCGGAGGCAGTTCGGCGTAACCCGTCGCCATGATGATCGGCAGGTCGGGCTGCTCCGAGCGGATGATCTTGGCGAGGTCGCTGCCGGTGAGCTGCGGCATCGCATGGTCGGTGATCACGACGTCTACCTCCGCGCCGTCGCGCAGGATTGCGAGGGCCTCCGCTCCGGACGTGGCCTCGATCACGCTGTGACCCATGTCCTCCAGCATCGCTGCGGTATTCATCAGCACCAGCGGATCGTCATCGACCGCAAGCACGCGCAAGCCGGAGCGGCCTTCGGACGCTGCCGCCTGCGGCTCGACGGCATCTTCACCGGACGTCTGCGAGACCGGCAGCCAGAGCTCGGCCGTCGTCCCCTGGCCGAACTCGCTCCTGAGCACGAGCTTACCACCCGACTGCTCGGCGAGGCCATGCACCATCGAGAGCCCAAGGCCCGTGCCCTTGCCGATGCCCTTGGTGGTGAAGAACGGCTCGGCCGCACGCGCCAGCGTGTCGGCGTCCATACCGATTCCGGTATCGGTTACTGTCAGGGCGACATAGTGCCCGGCCGGCAGGCTCGTCTCACCTGCACGGAACTCGCGTTCTTGGCCCGAGATCACGATAACGCCGCCCTCAGGCATCGCGTCACGCGCATTGACGACCAGGTTGAGCAGCGCCGTTTCGATCTGGTTCGCATCGGTATGCGCCAGGGGGAGACCGCCTGGCGGGAAGCGCGTTTCGATCGTGACCAGCGGGCCCATCGAAGGCACCAGCAGGTCGTGCATGTCCTCGACGACCTGGGTGAGATCGATGCCGCTTGGCTTGAGCTCCTGCCGCCGTGCAAAGGCCAGCATGCGCTTGGTCAGCGACACGCCGCGTTCCGCGCCCATTACGGCATTGTCGAGCAGGCGCCGCGATTTGGGATCGTCGGGCAGCCGCTTGCGCAGGAGTTCGAGACTGCCCAGCACCGCCGCAAGCAGGTTGTTGAAGTCGTGCGCAATGCCGCCGGTCAGCTGGCCGATGGATTCCATCTTCTGGGCCTGGAACAGCTGCTCGCGCGCCTGTTCGAGCGCCCGTTGCGCATTGAGGCGCTCGGTCGCGTCGCGGGTAATCTTGGCAAAGCCGATGATGTGCCCGTCGTCGTCGCGGATGGCGTCGATGACGACGCTCGCCCAGAACCGCGTGCCGTCCTTGCGGACGCGCCAGTTCTCCTTTTCGAAGCGCCCTTCGCGCCGCGCCGTTTCGAGCGCCTTCTGGGGTTCGCCCGCAGCCTGGTCTGCCGCGGTATAGAAGACGCCGAAGAACCTGCCGATGATCTCCTCGGCCCGGTAGCCCTTGATCCGCTCGGCGCCGGCGTTCCAGTTGGTCACCAGCCCGTTTTCGTCGAGCATGTAGATCGCGTAGTCGGTGACGCCCTGCACGAGGCGGCGGAACGTGTCCTCGCTGTTGCGCAGCGCCAGTTCGACCCGGCGCCGTTCGGTCAGGTCCTGGGTGACCTTGGCGTAGCCGATCAGCGTGCCGGAGTGATTGCGGATGGGGTCGATGATGACGTGCGCCCAGAACCGGGTGCCGTCCTTGCGGACCCGCCAGCCCTCGTTCTCGAACCGGCCTTCCCCCCGCGCCGTGGCGAGCGCCTGCTCCGGCAGGTTCGCGGCCCTGTCCTCGGGCGTGTTGAACCGCGAGAAATGCTGCCCCAGGATTTCGTGCGCTTCGTAGCCGGTGAACCGCTGCGCCCCGGTATTCCAGCTCACCACCTCGCCGCCGACATTGAGCATGTAGATGGCATAGTCGGTGATCGCGTCCACGAGGAGGCGATAAACCTCGCGGTCGCCAACGTCAGTTTCGGCTCTAGTCAATTCCGGACGGCTTCTCGTGACACTTACCCCAAGTTGGCCAGAACGCCCGCGCGCACGGATCGTTCCGCGCCAAGTTGTCGCTCCAACGCCTTACGTCACGACGGTTACTTTT
>JAEZBF010000069.1 GCA_023427545.1 Pseudomonadota bacterium | reverse complement strand
TGCTCGGGCGCAATCTATTGGGCCGGCATCGGCCGCGTCGTCTTCGGCCAGAGCGAGCGCGATCTCAAGGCGCAGACCGGCGCGCACGAGGAGAACCCCACCCTCGATCTGCCCTGCCACATCGTCTTCGAGGCAGGCCAACGGCCGACAGAAGTGGTCGGCCCGATGCTTCAGGAGGAAGCGGCGCAGCTACAGGCGGATTTCTGGAACAGCAAGTAGTCCGAGGCGCTCAGACCAGTTCCAGCTCGGGCTCCAGCGCGTCGAAGGCGCGCCAGATGATTTCGGGACCGGCGCCGCGGCGACAGGCTTCGACAGAGAGGATCTGCCGGAAGATACGGGCGCCGGCGCGGCCATTTGCCAGCCCGAGCATGTGGCGCGTGATGTTGTTGAGCCGGGCGCCCCGCGCGAGCTGGTCATCGGCGTAGTCCGCCATCGCGGCGACAATACTTCGCAAATCGGGTTCGACGGCGCGTTCGCCATACACGAGAGCATCGACGCGGGTCAGCAGCATCGGCTCATGATAGGCGGCGCGGCCCAGCATCACCCCGGAGGTGACCCGGAGATGCTCCTCGACGGCCTTGAAGGTTTTGATGCCGCCGTTGATCATCACCGGGAACGGCGCCAACCGAGCCGCAAGCCGGTGCACACGGTCGTAGTCGAGCGGCGGGATTTCGCGGTTCTCCTTGGGGGAGAGCCCTTTTAGCCAGGCTTTTCGGGCGTGGACGTAGAGCGCATCGGCTCCGGCTGCGATCATGAGATCGGCGAAACGGTCGAGCGGCGCCTCGGTATCCTGCTCGTCGATGCCGATGCGGCATTTAACCGTGACCGGCAGGCCGGTGGCGTCGCGCATTGCGCGCACGCAGTCGGCAACGAGCTCCGGCTCGGCCATCATGCAGGCGCCGAAGCGGCCCGACTGCACGCGGTCGGATGGGCAGCCGACGTTGAGGTTGATCTCGGCGTAGCCGAAGGCCTCGGCAATCCGGGCGGCAGCCGCGAGTTCCTGTGGATCGGAGCCGCCGAGCTGCAGCGCGACGGGCTGCTCGGCCGGATCGAACCCAAGCAGCCGCTCGCGATCGCCGTGTACCACGGCCGCGCTCGTCACCATCTCGGTGAACAGCAAAGCGCGTTTGGTCAGCAGCCGGTGGAGGTAGCGGCAGTGCCGGTCCGTCCAGTCCATCATGGGGGCAACGGAGAACCGCCGCGCCGTTGCCAGGTCGTGGGTCATCGCGCCGAGATAGGCGCTGCGGCCGCTTTGGGCAAGCGATCAGGCCGGCAGGATCTCGGGCTTGACCTCTTCAAGCTCGATGAGAGTGCCGTCGAAATCCTTGGGGTGAAGGAAGACGACCGGCAGCCCATGAGCGCCGATCTTGGGTTGCCCGTCCCCGAGAACACGTGCCCCTTGGGCAACGAGATGCTGCACCGCCTTGGCGATGCTGGGCACCTCGAAGCAGACGTGGTGCATGCCCCCACCGGGGTGCTTCTCCAGAAAAGCAGCGATCGGGGAGCCGTCGCCCAGTGGCGCCATCAGCTCGATCTTGCTGTTCTCGAGGACGACGAAGACGCCCCGCACCCCATGCTCGGGCAGCTCGTGCACGTGTCCGACATCGGCGCCGAGCAGGTCGCGGTATCTGGCGGCGGCGGCGGCAAGGTCGGGTACGGCAATCGCGACGTGGTTGAGGCGGCCGATCATCGGTTGGTCAACCTCCCCTCGATCTGGTTCAGCACTGCGAACGCAGCTTCGAGCACGTTGGTGCCCGGGCCGAAGATCTCCGCGACGCCGGCGTTGCGGAGGAAGGCGTAGTCCTCGCTTGGAATCACACCACCCACAACCACCGTGACATCGCCGAGGCCGCGCTCGCGCAGCGCAGCGATCAGCTCGGGCACCAGTGTCTTGTGCCCTGCGGCGAGCGAGGAAACACCGACGGCGTCGACTTTGAGCTCGGCGGCGTGGCCGGCAGCTTCAGCGGCGGTTTCGAAGAGCTCGCCCATGTGCACGGTAAAGCCGAGGTCGGCGAAGGCAGAGGCGATCACCTTGGCGCCGCGATCGTGACCATCCTGACCCATCTTGGCGATGAAGATCGCCGGAGGCCGCGCGGCGCGGGCGGCGAAGGCAGCAATCCGCTCCTGCATCGCGGCATACTGCGGGTCGCCGGCGTAGCTCTCGGCATAGATGCCGGAGACGACGCGCGTGGTCGCGGCGTGGCGACCGAAGACCTTCTCGAGCGCGGCGGATATTTCGCCGAGGGTGGCGCGCGCCCGCGCGGCAACGATCGCGGCGGCAAGCAAACTGCCGTCCTCCCGCGCTGCTGCCTTGAGCTGCCCCAGGGCCTCCTGCACGCGGGCAGCGTCGCGGCTGGCGCGGACCTGCTCAAGCCGCGCGACCTGCTCCTCGCGAACCCGGGCGTTGTCGATCTCGCGGAACGGCACAGGCTGCTCGGCATCTAGCCGGAAGCGGTTGACCCCGACGATCACCTCCTCGCCACGGTCGATCCGCGCCTGCCGCACCGCGGCGGCCTTTTCGATCTCGAGCTTGGGCGTGCCCTCCTGCACCGTCCGGGTCATGCCGCCCGCGGCCTCGACCTCGTCGATCAGCGCCCGTGCCTTCTCGACCAGCTCGGCGGTCAATGCCTCGATGTAGTAGCTGCCCCCGAGCGGGTCGACGACGTCGGTCACGCGGCTTTCGTGCTGCAGGATGAGTTGCGTGTTGCGGGCAATGCGGGCGGAGAACTCGGTCGGCAGGGCGATGGCTTCATCGAAGCTGTTGGTGTGGAGGCTCTGCGTTCCGCCGAGCACCGCGGCCAGCGCCTCGATCGTCGTGCGGATGATGTTGTTGTGCGGATCCTGCTCGGTCAGCGACACACCGGAGGTCTGGCAGTGGGTGCGCAGCATCAGCGAGCGCGGGTCCTTCGCCCCGAGCTCACCCATTATTCGCGACCACAGCGTACGGGCGGCGCGCAGCTTGGCGACCTCGATGAAGAGGTTCATGCCGATGCCGAAGAAAAAGCTCAGCCGGGGTGCGAAGCTGTCGATCGCGAGCCCGCGCGCCATTGCGGCACGGACGTATTCGCGGCCGTCGGCGAGGGTGTAGCCGAGCTCCTGCACCGTCGTCGCCCCAGCCTCGTGCATGTGGTAGCCGGAGATCGAGATCGAGTTGAACTTCGGCATGTTCTCTGCGGCATAGGCGATGATGTCACCCACGATCCGCATGCTCGGCGCGGGCGGGTAGATGTAGGTGTTGCGGACCATGAACTCCTTGAGGATGTCGTTCTGGATCGTCCCCTCGAGCTGATCCTGCCGCACCCCCTGCTCTTCGGCGGCGACGATGAACATCGCCAGCACCGGAAGCACGGCCCCGTTCATGGTCATGCTCACCGACATCTGGTTGAGCGGGATGCCATCGAAGAGCAGCTTCATGTCCTCGACGGAGTCGATGGCGACCCCGGCCTTGCCGACATCGCCCTTTACCCGCTCGTGGTCGCTGTCATAGCCGCGGTGCGTCGCGAGATCGAAGGCGACCGACAGCCCCTTCTGCCCCGCCGCCAGCGCCTGGCGGTAAAAGACATTGCTCTCCCGCGCGGTGGAAAAGCCGGCGTACTGCCGAATGGTCCAGGGGCGGTTCGCGTACATCGTCGCCCGGATGCCTCGGGTGAACGGAGCGGCGCCGGGAAATCCGGGATCAGCTGCATCGTCGGCAAAGTAAGCGGGGCGAACGGCAATGCCGCCGTAGTCGCGATTGAGGGTGTCCGCAGGCCCCTTGAGCTCGCGTTCAGCGATGACGCGCCACGCATCGAAGGTCGGGGGGCGGCTCATACCGCCTCGAACTCCATGATGACCTCGTCGACTGCAAGCACAGCGCCGGGGACCACCCGCACCTTGCTGACGCGTGCCCGCTTCTCCGCCTTGAGCACGTTCTCCATCTTCATCGCCTCGACGATGGCGAGCGGCTGGCCGTCCTCGACGACATCGCCCTCGGCGACGTCGATGCGCTTGATCTGTCCCGGCATGGGGCAGAGCAGGAACCGGCTGAGGTCGGGCGGAGCCTTCACGGGCATCAATGCCACCATGTCGGCTACGTGCGGGTGGAGCACGCGG
Source organism: Pseudomonadota bacterium (assembly GCA_023427545.1). GTDB lineage: Bacteria > Pseudomonadota > Alphaproteobacteria > Rhizobiales > Devosiaceae > JAEZBF01. The sequence goes on along the minus strand of JAEZBF010000069.1, from coordinate 9,509 downwards.
ACGATCAGGTCTGCCCCGCGGCAGCGAAGCCGCACCCCACCGGTGACCCGGTCGATGCGCGCCGTGACCTCCCGCGAGCCGACGCGCGCCCTGATCACACGCTCTCCCGGCCGCCAGCCGGAAACCACCGTGATTGCCGTGTCGGCGCCCCGCACAAGCGTCAGGCCGCCCTCAACCGGCATAGGAGAGAACTCCATCCGGCTATCACCGATCAGCACGGCGCGGGGTCCGCTCGGCGTACCCTGCCGCTCCTCAATGCGCTGCACGGCGAGGAAAGCGACAGCCGCAAGCTCCGCGAAAGATTCAGGTCCCGGCGCGACAGGACTGAACCCGTTGGGGAATTCCTCTGCAATGTACCCGGTGGTCAGGCGCCCCTCGCGAAAGCGCTGCTGGCCCATGACCGCGGCGAGGAACGGGATGTTGTTGCCTACGCCCTCGAGCTCGAAGCCATCCAGCGCGGCCGCCATGTACTCGATGGCCTCCGCGCGCGTCGGCGCCCAGGTGCAGAGCTTGGCGATCATCGGGTCGTAGAAGGTCGAGATCTCCCCGCCCTCGTAAACGCCGGTGTCATTTCGCACGGCGTGGGCAGCGTCTGCTTTTTCCTGCGGTGGGCGGTAGCGGGTCAGCCGGCCGGTCGAGGGGAGAAAATTCCGGACGGGGTCCTCGGCATAGATGCGGCTCTCGATGGCCCAGCCGTCGCGCCGCACATCAGCCTGCCCGAACGGCAGCTTCTCGCCCGCCGCGACGCGCAGCATCAGCTCGACGAGGTCGAGTCCCGTCGTGAGCTCGGTCACCGGATGCTCGACCTGCAGCCGCGTGTTCATCTCGAGGAAGTAGAAGTTGCGGTCCGCATCGACGATGAACTCGACCGTTCCGGCGGAAAAGTATCCCACCGCCTTGCTGAGTGCGACCGCCTGCTCTCCCATGGCGCGGCGCGTCGCATCGTCGAGGAACGGGCTCGGCGCCTCCTCGATCACCTTCTGGTTGCGCCGCTGGATCGAGCATTCGCGTTCGCCCAGCCACAATACGTTGCCGTGCTGGTCGCCGAGCACCTGGATTTCGATGTGGCGCGGCTCGGTGACGAACTTCTCGATGAAGATGCGGTCGTCGCCGAACGATGACGCAGCCTCCGATTTGCTGCGCTCGAACCCTTCGCGCGCCTCCTCGTCGGTCCAGGCGATGCGCATTCCCTTGCCGCCGCCGCCCGCGCTGGCCTTGATCATCACCGGGTAGCCGATAACGCTCGCGATCCGCACCGCCTCGTCGGCATCGGCGATCAGCCCCATTTGCCCCGGCACGGTCGAAACGCCCGCTGCCGCCGCCAGCTTCTTGGACGTGATCTTGTCGCCCATGGCCTCGATGGCCGTCACCGGAGGACCGACGAAGACGATGCCCGCCTTTTTGAGCGCTGCGGCGAACGCCGGGTTCTCGCTGAGGAAGCCGTAGCCGGGGTGTACCGCCTCGGCGCCAGTGGCCTTGCACGCCGCCACGATGTTCTCAATCGAGAGATAGCTCTCCCGCGCCGGCGATAGCCCGATGTGCACCGCATCGTCCGCCATCTTCACGTGCAGCGCCTCGCGGTCTGCATCAGAGTAGACAGCGATGGTGCGAATGCCGAGGCGCCTCGCCGTCCGGATCACCCGGCACGCGATCTCGCCGCGGTTGGCGATGAGGAGGGAGGAGAACACGGGCTGGGCTATTCCGCGGCCACGGCAGGCGGCTTCGCATTCGGGTACCGCCGCCCCTTCAGCATCCCTTCGATGCTCAGGTCTTCGTCCAAATCCGGCCAATGCACGCCATAAGGCGAAAGCTCGATACGGTTGCGCTGATCGTGGGTCGCGCCAAGGAGGGATGGATACCACCAGAGAGGCGTGACCACGACGGCGCCATCGACCAGCTCCACGATGAGCGATGTTTCGGTGCAGTGCGCGCTCACCGGCTCGAGAAGATCGAGATCAATCTCCAAAGTGTTCATGCCATCTCTCCAGGAACTCCTGTCGGTGCAATCTTACCACATCGAGGAGGTCGTTCAGCTCCTTCTCCGTGCAGCGCCTGTTGCGCGCGACGGCGATCGCCTCCAGCCAGATCTTGGCTTCCTTCTGGTCCCGGCGGATGTGGATGTGTGGCGGCTCTGCACCATCAAGGCTGTAGAATTCGAATCGCCACCCCTTCCACTCGAAAACACGCGGCATCAGCGGATCACAGCGGAATGTTGTCGTGCTTCTTTGGCGGCACGTCCTGCTTCTTGTTGCGCAGCGTCTGCATCGCCCGGATCACCCGCCGGCGCGTGCCGTGCGGCATGATCACATCGTCGATGAAGCCGCGCTCGGCGGCAACGAAGGGGTTGGCGAAGCGCGCCTCGTATTCCGCCGTACGTGCGGCGATCTTTTCGGCATCCTTGAGCTCGGCGCGATAAAGGATCTCCACCGCCCCCTTGGCGCCCATCACCGCGATCTCGGCCGATGGCCAGGCGTAGTTCACGTCGGCGCGAATATGCTTGCTCGCCATCACGTCATAGGCACCGCCGTAGGCCTTGCGCGTGATGACGGTGACCTTGGGCACCGTCGCCTCGGCGTAAGCGAAGAGCAGCTTGGCGCCGTGCTTGATGATGCCGCCGTACTCCTGCGCAACGCCTGGCAGGAAGCCGGGCACATCGACCAGCGTCAGGATGGGGATGTTGAAGCAGTCGCAGAAGCGGATGAACCGCGCGGCCTTTTTGCTCGAGTTGATGTCGAGGCAGCCGGCAAGCACCAGGGGCTGGTTCGCGACAATCCCGACCGTCTCTCCGTCCAGCCGGACGAAGCCGACGAGGATATTCCCAGCATGCTCCTTCTGCAGCTCGAGGAAGTCACCTTCGTCCGCGAGCTTGAGGATCACCTCGCGCATGTCGTAGGGCTGGTTGGCCGATGCCGGAATGATTGTGTCGAGGCTCATCTCACGGCGGTCGGGCGTGTCGTTGGTCGCGAGCCGAGGCGCCTTCTCGCCGGCAGACAGCGGCAGGAACGAGAACAGCCGGCGCACCTCCAGCAGGGTCTCGATGTCGTTGTCGAAAGCCGCATCTGCGACGGCCGAGACGCGGGGGTGGGTCCCTGCCCCGCCGAGTTCCTCGGCCGTGACGATCTCGTTGGTGACCGTCTTGACCACGTCCGGACCGGGCACGAACATGTAGCTCGTGTCGCGGACCATGTAGATGAAGTCGGTCATCGCGGGGGAATAGACCGCGCCACCGGCGCACGGTCCCATGATCACCGAAATCTGCGGCACGGCGCCGGATGCGAGCACATTGCGCAGGAAAACGTCCGCATAGCCGCCGAGCGAGGCCACGCCCTCCTGGATGCGCGCCCCGCCGCTGTCATTGAGCCCGATCACCGGAGCGCCGTTCTGGACGGCGAGTTCCATGATCTTGCAGATCTTCCTGGCGTGGGTCTCGCTGAGCGAGCCGCCGAACACCGTGAAATCCTGCGAGAAGACGTAGGTCATCCGGCCGTCGATCGTGCCCCAGCCGGTGACCACGCCATCGCCGGGGATGATGGTCTTGTCCATCCCGAAGTCGGTCGCGCGGTGGACGACGAACATGTCGTATTCTTCGAAGGAACCGGGATCGAGCAGCACCTCGAGCCGCTCGCGGGCGGTGAGCTTGCCCTTCCTGTGCTGGGCATCGACGCGGGCCCGTCCACCGCCCAGCCGGGCCCCCGCGCGGCGCTCCTCGAGGGCCTTGATGATCTCCTGCACGCCGACCTCTCGTTTACCGGACGGTCAAAATGTGACGGGCCGCGGGAAAAGGCAATGCGGCTAGGCGAAACGCGGCCTGCGCTTTTCGAGAAAGGCGCGAAGCCCCTCCTCCGCGTCCGGGCCGGCCTGGCTCTCCGCGGCCGCCTCGCTCTCCGCCAGCAGCCCGGCGGCTTCGCTCATGCGGGCGATCCGCGGCAGTGCCGTGGTCACCAGCCGGTTTACGGTGCGCGAGTTCTGCGCAATCTGCAGCGCGAGTTCCGTCGCGCGCGCCAGCCCCTGCCCGGCCGGCACCAGGTAATGGGCAAGGCCCAGCCGCAAGGCCTCCTCGGCACCATAGGTTCGGCCGGTCAGCATCATCTCGGCCAGCCTGTCGGCGCCGATGATCGCACTAATGCGAACGCTGCCGCCGCCGCCAACGAAGATGCCGCGCTGGCCTTCGGGCATGCGGAACTGCGCTCCCTCTTCCACCACGCGCACATGGCAGCAGGCGGCGATCTCTAGCCCGCCGCCCATCACCGCGCCCGTCACCGCAGCGACCACCGGGATGCCGCCGTCCTTGAGCCGAGCCGTTACCGCGTGCCAGCCGCGGGAATGGGCCTTCACTTCCTCCGCGGCGCGATGGACATGCTCGGAAAGATCGAGACCCGCCGAAAAATGCCCGCCGTTGCCCGACAGCACGATCACCCGGGTATCGCTCCCGAGCGTATCGAGGAAGCTGCGAAGGGCATCTACGGTCGCATCGTTGACCGCGTTGCGCTTCTCCGGCCGGTTGAAGGCAAGGAAGGCTACCGGCCCCTCACGCCGAACTTCGAGCACGGTCATTTCGGCTGCATCCGCAGCGCGCCGTCGAGCCGGACGACTTCGCCGTTGAGGTAATCGTTCTCGATCATCGCAAGCACCAGCTGAGCGAACTCCTCGGGGTGACCGAGCCGCGCCGGGAACGGGATCGCTTCAGCCAGCGCCTGCTGCGTCTCTTCCGGCAGCCCACCTAGCAGCGGCGTCTGGAAGAGGCCTGGCGCAACCGCAAGAACGCGAATGCTAAAACGGGCGAACTCCCGCGCGATGGGCAAGGTCATCGCCGCGATGCCGCCCTTGCTCGCCGCGTACGCGGCCTGGCCAATCTGCCCCTCGAACGCCGCAACGGATGCCGTCGAGACGATCACGCCGCGGTTGCCGTTTTCGTCCGGGTCGGCCACCGTCATTGCGGCCCCGACCAGCCGGATGAGGTTGAACGTGCCGACGAGGTTGACCCGCAGCACGCGCTCGAACACCTCGAGCGGCATGGGGCCCTCGCGGCTGACCACCCGGCCGGCCGTGCCGATTCCGGCGCAGTTGACCAGGATAGAAGGTACGCCGTTCGCATCGCTCGCGGCAGCAATGGCCCGTGTCGCGCTCGCCTCATCGGCGACGTCGCAGTCGAAATAGCTGATGCCGTCCGTGGGTGTGCCTGGGTCGAGATCAAACACCGCCACCATCGCGCCGCGTGCGGCAAGGGCCGAAGCAGTTGCGGCCCCTAGGCCGGACGCACCCCCCGTCACGATTGCGCTGGCGCCCGCGATCTTCACGCAGCGTCCTCGTTCTCGATCAGCAAGGCGATGCCCTGCCCGCCGCCGATGCAAGCCGCCGCAATGCCCCAGCGGACGCCGGAGCGTTTCAGCTCGCCGGCCAATGTGAGGGCGAGCCGGATGCCCGTCGCGCCAAGTGGGTGGCCGAGAGCGATGGCGCCGCCGTTGACGTTGAGCCGCGCCTCGTCGATGCCCAGTTCCCGGACACAGGCAAGGGTCTGGGCTGCGAACGCCTCGTTGATCTCGATCCGATCGATCTGGTCGAGAGCCATGCCGGCGCGCTCGAGCACTGCCCGGATTGCCGGCACCGGACCGATGCCCATGATGTCGGGCGGCACGCCGACGCTCGCGCTGCAATGAATTCGGGCCAGTGGAGTGCCGGACTTGCGCCCCACCATGATCGCACCGGCCCCATCGACTATCGCGGACGAGTTGCCGCCGGTCTGCACACCGCCGAACGCCGGCTTCAGCTTGGCGAGCACCTCGTAGGGCGAGGGACGAACGTGAGTGTCGGCCGCTACGACTGCCGTGTCCCTCGGCAGACGAATGCCGCGAGGGGTGAGCCCCTCCGCTTCGAAGGTCTCGGAGGTCACCTCGGCGATTTCGCCCGCGATAAAGTCACGCGCCGCCAGTGCCCGCTCGAAGCTGCGGGATGCAAAGCGGTCGGCCTCTTCGCGGGTGATGCCGTGGGACTTGGCGAGGTTCTCGGCGGTGTCGCCCATGCTACACCTGGCGGCCGGATCGTACAGTGCCTCCCACAGAAAGTCCTTGAACTCGACCTGCCCCATCGTGAAGCCGTTGCGATGCGTATAGGCGGCGATCGGGTTGCGGCTCATGCTCTCCGTGCCGGCCGCCAGAACGAGATCGGCGCGGCCGAGCGACACCGCATCGGCGGCCTGCGACAGCACTTCCAATCCCGTGCCACAGATGCGCTGGACAAGATGGGCGGGCCGCTCCACCGGTACTCCAGCGTAGAGCCCGATGTGGCGCGGCGTGACATAGGCGTCGAATGAAGCCTGGGCCATCGAGCCCGCAATCGTGGTGCCGATCTCCCGCGGATCGACGCCGCAGCGGGCGATCGCGGCGCGCGCGACCTTGATGCCCAGGTCGATCGGCGAGACCTGCGCGAAGGCCCCACGGTAGTCGACGAAGGGCGTGCGCACCCCATCGAGCAGGTAGGCATCGCGGAACTCGGCGACCAGCGCAGTCATCGGTCGAAGACCATGACGTGGGGTGGCGGCGGATCGCGGTAGAGATCCTCCACCAGCTCCGCGCGCGCGGCCATCACCGCCCGCTGGTTGATCGAGCCCTTGTCGGTCACCTCGCTGAGGTCGATCTGCGGCTGGGTCTCGAGGATGATGACCCGTGCGACATGGTTGGAACTCCCGGTCGCGCTCCTGGCAAGCGCCGCGAGGCGTTCGCGGAACAATGCGGGGTCGGGTCGCACGTCAGGCAGGGGGAAGATCAACGCGCCGATGTGGTTGCGGTCGAGGCCGGTCAGCACCACGTCGCGGATGAGGCCGGCGCAGGCGGCGATCACACCCGCCCGGACGGCGGCCATGTTGACCCACGTGCCGGGCGAAAGCTTGAAGGCTTCGGTGACACGGCCATCGAACATGAAGCCGCGGTTGTGATCGGCGGGATCGGCGAAGCGCAGCGCATCGCCCATGGAGTAGTAGCCCTCGTCATCGAAGCACTGCGCGGTGATCTCGGGCTGCTTCCAGTAGCCCGGCGTAACGTTCGGTCCCTTGACCCGCAGCTCCAGCTTCTCGCCGTCGGGCACGAGCTTGACCTGAATGCCCGGGGCGGGAAGTCCGACCATCGCCGCTCGCTCGACCGGCCAGGTCGTCGAAAAGCAGAACGGCGCCGTTTCGGTCGAGCCGTACCCGGTGATCATCAGGATGCGCTCGCCCGTGGCGCTCAGGGCGGCGCGATGCAAGCCGTCGAACACGTGCTGGCTCAGGCCTGCGCCGGCGTACTGCATCACTAGCAGGTCGCGAAAGAAGGTGCTGCGCACCCGTGCATTGCTCTCGAGGTGCGGCACCAGCATCTCGTAGCCCTTGGGCACGTTGAAATAGACGGTGGGCGAGATCTCCTCGAGGTTCCGCACGGTCCGTAGAACCCCGTCCGGTGTCGGCAGCCCATCGTCGATCCAGAACGTGCCGCCGTTGTAGAGCGCGATGCCAAGATTGTGCGAGCCGCCGGCCGTGTGGTTCCACGGCGACCAGTCGAGCAGAACCGGCGGCCCATCCTGGAGGAACGCCAGCGCGGTGCGGATCATCTCCTGGTTGGCGGTCAGCATGCGCTGGGTCGTGATCACCGCCTTGGGCACGCCCGTGGAGCCGGAGGTCATCAGGAATTTGGCGATGGTGTCCGGCGTCACCGCCGCGTTCGCCTGATCGACCACCGCACTGGGAGTGCTCGCCGCGAGGTCGTCGAACAGCACCGCTCCGCGCACCGGGTTCTGGCGCACGACGAGCGGCGTCCCAGCGGGAACGGCGGCATCGATCGCCGCGGAAAACCGCCCCCCGTCGTTGGCATAGACCAGCCCCGGCTCGAGCAGCGCTGCAACCTGCTTGAGCTTGGCGTAGTCCTTGCTGACCAGGCTGTAGTGGGGCGAGATCGGCGCATGCGGCACGCCGATCAGCATCGCGGCATAGCCGAGCAGCGCGTGCTCGATCTCGTTGCCCGAAAGGATCAGCAGCGGGTGCTCGGGGGAAAGCCTGTAATTCAGCAGCCCCGCGGCGAGCGCCCGCACCTTCTGCCACGCTTCGGCATAAGTGACGGTGCGCCACTCTCCGTCGCCACCGCGGTCGCCGATAAACACCGCGTCGGGCTTGACGCTGGCCCAGTGCGCCAGCTTGTCGGTCATGCTGCGGGGGTATGGCGCCAGCGTTTCCAGCGAGCGCAGATAGATCGTCCCGTCCGGACGCGCATCCATCTCCGTTCGCATCGCACCCATGCGAACCGGTCTCAGACGTGGTTCGGCGATCGCGTTCAGTTCCGGTCACCCCGTGCTGGCGATGGGAAGGGCGCCGCTTGGGCGCCCTCTCCGGGTTCGGCAGCGGGGATCAGGCCCCCGAGTGCTTTTCGACCAGCGCGAGCGCCTGCTCGTGCAGCGCCTTGCCATCGAAGCCGGCCGCCTGGGCATCGGCATAGAACTTGTCGATGGTCGGCTGCGCTGCATCCTTCCAGCGCTGCGTCTCGGCTTCGTCGAGGGTGATGATGTTGTTGCCGGCGTCCTGCGCGATTTTGAGGCCGGCGGCATCGCCCTGGTCCATCGCCTGGCCGAAGGCACGGGCAACCTCGACGCCGGAGTTGGCATCGATGATGGCCTTCAGGTCATCCGGCAGCGAATTGTACCGGTCCAGGTTCATCGTGAAGCCGAAGGTCTGCGTATAGAGCCCGTGTTTGCCCGAGAACCCGGTGTGGTTGTGCACCAGCTCCGAGAGCTTGAGCGAAGGCGTGACCTCCCACGGAACGGTCGTTCCGCTGATGACGCCGGTCGAGAGCGCCTCGGGCACTTGTGGCACGGGCAGGCCGACCGGTTCGGCGCCGAGGCGGCCGAGCATGTCGTTGATGATGCGCGAGCCACCGCGGATCTTCATGCCCTTCATGTCTTCGAGCTTGTTGACCGGATCGCGCGAGTGGATCAGGCCCGGGCCGTGAGCGTGCACGCAGAGGAGTTTGACACCGGCGAACTCGTCCATTGCGTTGGCTTCGACGAATTCCTGGAAGGCGACGGAGGTCGCTTCTCCGGTCGTCACCACGAACGGCAGTTCGAAGGTCTCGGCCTTTGGGAAGCGGCCCGGCGTGTAGCCCAGCACCGTCCAGATCAGGTCGACGACGCCGTCCTTGGCCTGGTCGTAGAGGTCGGGTGGCGCGCCGCCCAGCTGCATGGCCGGGTAGAGCTCGAACTTCAGCCGGCCGCCCGACTGTTCCTCGACACGCTTGGCCCAGGGCTCGATGGCCCTCTTGGGGATCGTCGCCTGGGCGGGCAGCATCTGGTGGACGCGCAGAGTCGTTGCGTCCTGTGCAAAGGCTCGGTGCGTGGCCAGGGCAAGAGTGCCCGCGGCGGCGCCGAGCAGTAGTGAACGTCTGTCCATGTTTTCAGTCCTCCCTGTATCTGACTATCCGATATTTCCCCGGTTTTCGGAAATGAGAAAGTACCGCGTTCCCATAACCGTCTCGGTGTCCCTCCAGTTTAGTACG
>JAEZBF010000290.1 GCA_023427545.1 Pseudomonadota bacterium | reverse complement strand
ACATCCTGCTGACCACGCCCGAGCAGCTGGCGCTGCTGCTCAGCCATCCAGATGCTGACAAGATGTTCGGTGGCCTCAGGCGGCTGGTGCTCGATGAGCTCCACGCCTTCGTCACCAATAAGCGCGGCGAGCTGCTTTCTCTTGGCATTGCGCGCCTATGCCAGCTCTCCCCCAATCTGCGTATTACGGCGCTGAGTGCGACGGTCGCCAAGCCGCACCTGCTGCGCGAGTGGATTGCCCAACCGCTGCCCGAGGCCGAGACCGTGCTCCTCACCGCGCCCGGTGGTGCGAAGCCGGACCTCTCGATCCTCATCTCCGACGAGCGCGTGCCCTGGGCCGGCCACGCCGCAACCTACGCGGTTCCCGAACTCTACGAGCTGATCAAGGAGCACAAGACCACGCTGCTCTTCGTCAACACCCGCAGCCAGGCCGAGATGATCTTCCAGTCGCTTTGGGCCGCCAATGACGAAGGCCTGCCGATCGCGCTGCACCACGGCTCGCTCGATGTAGAGCAGCGCCGGCGGGTCGAAGCCGCAATGGTGGCGGGCAAGCTGCGAGCCGTGGTCTGCACGTCCACCCTCGACCTCGGCATCGACTGGGGCGACGTCGACCTCGTGGTGCAGATCGGCGCGCCCAAGGGCGCCTCGCGCATGCTCCAGCGCATCGGTCGCGCCAACCATCGGCTCGACGAGCCCTCCAAGGCCGTGTTCGTCCCATCCAACCGCTTCGAGGTGCTCGAATGCGAGGCCGCGCTCGAGGCCGTGGAACGCAACAAGCAGGACAGCGAGGACCCGGTCTCCGGCGGCCTCGACGTTCTCGCCCAGCACGTCCTCGGAATGGCCTGCTCGGCGCCGCTCGATGCCGTCGCGTTCTACGACGAGGTTCGGCGGGCCTGGCCGTACCGTGAGCTGGGTTGGGAAACGTTCGAGCGCGTAATCGATTTCGTCGCGACCGGCGGCTACGCCCTGCGTGCATACGAGCGCTACGCTCGGCTGCGCAAGACACCCGAAGGCCTCTGGCGCATCGCCAACCAGCAGGTGGCGCAGCAATACCGGCTCAATGTCGGCACCATCGTCGCGGACCCCATGGTGAGGGTCCGCCTGGTCCGCAGCGGCGCCCACAAGCAGGGCGCAACGACTGGCCCCATCGGCCGCTTCGGCCGCAAGCTCGGCGAGATCGAGGAGTATTTCATCGATCAGCTGATCAAAGGCGACACCTTCATCTTCGGCTCGGAGATCGTCGCCTACGAAGGCATGTTCGAGACCGAGGCCTACGTCTCCCGCTCGAACTCGGAGAACCCGAAGATCCCGAGCTACATGGGCGGCAAGTTCCCGCTTTCGACCTACCTCGCCGAAGGCGTGCGGCATCTGCTCGCCAACCCGCACGAATGGCACAAGCTGCCCGAGCAGGTACGCGACTGGCTTGCCCTGCAGCGCGAGCAGTCGATCCTGCCCCCCGAAGACTCGTTGCTGGTCGAGACATTCCCACGCGGTGCGCAGAACTTCATGGTCTGCTACCCGTTCGAAGGCCGGCTGGCGCACCAGACCCTTGGAATGCTGTTGACCCGGCGGCTTGAGCGCATGCGCGGACGCCCGCTTGGCTTCATCGCCTCCGATTACTCCGTCGCCATCTGGGGCCTCGCCAACTACTCCGCGCTTATCAAGAGCGGCCGGCTTTCGCTGGACGAACTGTTCGACGAGGACATGCTCGGGGATGACCTCGAAGCCTGGCTCGACGAATCCGCCCTGATGCGGCGCACCTTCCGCAACTGCGCCATCATCTCGGGACTGATCGAGCGCCGTCACCCGGGTCAGGAGAAGACCGGCCGTCAGATGACAGTGTCCTCGGACATCATCTACGACGTGCTCTACCAGCACGAGCCGGACCATATCCTGATCCAGGCAACCCGCCGCGACGCCGCCCGTGGCCTGCTCGACATTGCCCGCGTCGGCGACATGCTGCGCCGGGTACGGAAACATATCGTGCACAAACCGCTCGACCGAATCTCGCCTCTTGCAGTACCCATCGTCATCGACATCGGAAAAGAGCGGGTCTTCGGCGAGGCGCGAGAGAGCGCCATGGCCGATGCCGCCGACGAACTGATCAAGGAAGCGATCGGCAGGTGATGAGGTCCGCAGCGGCGGTGCTGGAGCGCGAGGAGAGCGCGCTGATCCATTTTTCCGGCCACAATTTCGAACCCTTGCTCTCGGGTGCGCTGCACTGGCCCGCCGAGCGTGCGCTGCTGGTTGCCGACCTGCACTTCGAGAAGCACTCGAGCTTTGCCCGGCGGGGCAGCTTCCTACCGCCCTATGATACCGGTTTGACTCTGCGCCGCCTCGCTGCCGACGTGGAGCAGACCGGCGCCACTACGGTCATCGCGCTCGGCGATAGCTTCCACCGCGACTACGGCACCGAAACCCTCATCGACGCGGACCGCAAGGTGCTCGACGGCCTGACCGACCGCGCCCGCTGGATCTGGCTCTGCGGCAATCATGACCCGAGCCCGCACACCCTGCGCGGCGATTGCCTGCCCCACCTCAGTCTGCGCGGACTCACCCTGACCCACCATCCGAGTCGTGCGAAAGGACTCATCGCCGGCCACCTCCACCCCGCTGCCCGCGTGGTGATCAACGGCCGCTCGGTCCGCCGCCCATGCTTTGTGCACGATGGAAGCACCATGATCCTGCCGGCCTACGGCAGCGGCGCCGGCAGCATCAACATCGTCTCTGCCCCATTCGCGGGCCTGTTGGATTGGCAGAGGCTCGAAGTGACGATGATCGGCCGCGACAAGCTCTATCCGGTGAGCGCCAAGCGGCTGGTCGCGGGCTAGCGCCGGAAGACGACCCCGCCCAGCCAGCCGGTACCGATCGCCAGCAGTACGCAGACGAGGCCATAGGGAAGCGCGTACTGCCGGGCCGCATTGCCCAGGAACCGCTCGAAGCCCACCTTCCGCACCGAAAAGCCCTGCACCTCCTCGGCGACGATGACGCCGTTCTTGAGCACATAGCTATGGGCAATGAACGGCCCGTTGGTGATGTCGCTCGGCAGCGTCACGCGGGCGGTGTAGGCGGTATCGGACAGAAACTGCACGCCTTGCTCGTCCACCCCCACCAGCCCGCGGGCTGTCATCAGCCGCACCAGCTCGCGGCCGAACACCGTTGCCTTCCACCAGTCGGCGTCCGCGGTGAACCGCGCCTGGTCCTCCGGCATGATCTTCTTCTCGGTCAGCAGCACGACGCTTGCGATGTCGTTTAGCCGGTCACTGGCGAGCACATGGTAGTAGCTCGGGAAATTCCGGAAGATCACCTGGTCGGTGTTGCTCCAGATGCCGAAGCGGTTGCTCTGCTGCCGCGCCACGCGGCTGAGCAGCGGCCCCTCGATCACCATGATGACCTGGTACGGACCACGGGCGGGGGGCCCTCCGGCACTGGCCTCGATGTTGCCGAAGAAGCTGATCTTTTCCCCGGCAAAGCTCGAGCTGACCTCAACGTCCTGGTTCGAGATCGAGGTGACCAGCCGCTCCGCCCGGGCAGGCAGGGTGACTGCGGTCGCAAGGAAGCAGATGAGCAGGAGGAGCTTCACAGTGCCCCCCCCCGGCCCAAAGCCGCAATGCTGTAGAGATCCTCGGGCCGTATGACGAGGCTGATACCAAACCGCACCGCAACGGCGAGCACGAGGATCGCGAGAAGTGCCCGCAACTGGTCGCCCCGAAGATACGCTCCGGCCTGGGCGCCGAACTGCGCCCCGATCACGCCGCCCCCCATCAGGCAGAAGGCGAGCATGATGTCGACCGTCTGCGAGCTGACCGCATGCAGCACCATGGTGACCGACATCATGGCAACCACCTGCAGCAGGGACGTGCCGATCACCACGTTGCCCGGCACCCGCAGCAGGTAGACCAGTGCCGGCACCAGGATGAACCCACCACCGATGCCGAGCAGCGAACCGATGATGCCGATGATCAGCCCGATCGCCAGCACCGGTACCACGCTGATGTAGAGCTTGCTCTTCTTGAACCGGATGCGCAGCGGCAGTCCGTGCATCCACATGTGCTGGCTGGGCAGGCGCTCCCGTACCACCATGCCCGCCCGCCGCCGCAGCAGCGTGCGGATGGCCTCGACCAGCATCAGCGAGCCGACCGCCCCAAGCAGCAGCACGTAGCCGATCGAAATAACCAGATCGAGCTGCCCCGCTCCGCGCAGGAAGGCAAACAGCGCAACCCCCAGAAACGCTCCTATCGTACTCGACAGGATGAGATAAAGCGCCAGGTGGAGATCGATGCCGCCGCGCCGGAAATAACTGAGCGCACCGGAGGTGGAGGACGCTGCCACCTGTCCGGTCACCGACGCCACGGCGACTGGTGCCGGCACACCCGAGAAGATGAGCAGCGGCGTAAGCAGGAAGCCGCCACCAACGCCGAACAGGCCCGAAAGGAACCCCACCGCCGCCCCAATTCCCGCGAGGAAAAAGAGGTTCATCGAGAGTTCGGCGATTGGCAGATAGATCTGCAAGGCCTGACCGTAAAGAACGAGGGGACCCCGAGTGGCGTCCCCTCAGCATCATCCGGCCGCTATCCGGAAATCCGGGGCGGTTCACGTAAATTCTAGCCCACAATGTCGCGCAGTTGCGACGATTGTGAGACGGGGCCGGGGGTTAGACCGGCTGGCTCGACAGGACCGCCAGCAGCCGCGGATTGACCGCGCCGCTCTCGCTCATTCCCGTCGCCTTTTCGAATGCCCGGATCGCGTCTGCGGTCTTGGGTCCGGCGACCCCATCGGGCGTGCCAACGTCATAGCCCAGCCGCTTGAGCAGCGTCTGCACCCCGAGCACCACGTCGCGAGTCTGGATCACTTCACCGGGATCGAAGGTCTGCGACCAGGTGCCGATCGGCGAGAAGTTGGCCGGCAGGTTGATCGGGGCTGGCTGCCACTGCTCAATTGCCGCGGTGACCCGGGTCACCGTCTCGGCGTCGAGCGACTTGGCGACGTCGTCGCGGGCGGTAGCCGCATCCTTGTCGCCGCTCCGCGCCGCGAGGGCGAACCACTTGTAGGACTCTTCCATGTTCTGGGTGACGCCCAGCCCACGGGCATAGAGCATGCCCAGGTTGAACTGGCTGTCGGTCAGGCCTTCGGCAGCCGCCTTCTCGAACCACTCGGCGGCCGAGGCGAACTCCTGCTTGCCCAGCTGGCCGCCGGCATAGAGCGCGGCAAGGTTGTGCATGGACATGCGGTTACCGGCCTCGGCAGCGCGCTGGTACCACAACCGCGCCTGCTCGAGGTCTTTCGCCACGCCGAGTCCGTTCTCGTAGAGGTTGCCAAGTCGATACTGGGCCGGTGCGAATCCCTGTGCGGCGGCGCGCTCGTACCACGTTGCGGCCGCCTTGAGATCCTTGGGTACCGCACGGCCCTCGGTGTAGATCGCGCCGATCTCGAACTGGGCGCGCGCGTCGCCGCGTCCTGCCGCCTCGCGCAATTCCTTCGGGCCGACGCTCTCGGGCGGAAGCTCCACCTGGATCGGGCTGTCGATCGCCTCCGGCTGGGAGGTGCTCTCAGCCGGCCCCACTGCCTTGAACGCCTGCGGCATTTGCTGCAGTTCGGCGCTCGGCGTGAACTTGGTCGCGGCGGTGTTGATCGCTCCGGTGGCCGTCGTATCCACCATCGGGATCATCCGAGCGACCGGAGCAGCCTGCGTCGGCGGGGTCATCGGCGTGGCAGCAACCGCACGTGGCGCTGCCGCATTGGCAGTTGCCGTCGGCTTCTCGGCCGTCTGCGGAGCGATCGCGGTGTTTGCGCTCGCCTGTTCGACGGTACTGGTTTCGGCGGGAGACTCCGCCATGCGCTGATTGATCAGGTTGAGCGTCAGGAACGACAGCGCGACGACGCTGGCCCCAAGCAGGATCGGCTGGCGATGTCGAACGAGGAAGCTCTCGCGCTCGATCACCTCGGCGGTGGGAATTGCATCCGCTGGTTCCGCCACTTCGACCGCCACCTGAGCGTCTTCGACGACAACCTGGGGCTCCTGCGTGGCCGCCTTCACTTTCTTCGGCTTCTTGGCCTTGGGCTCTTTCACCTCGGCCAACGGCGCTTCGGCCGTCGGCTTTTCGCCGCCTTTGGGCAGCTGGAAGCGAGCCAGTGCGCGGCCGATCAGCGAGTTTGCGCCGGCGGCGTCGGCCTCGTTTTGCTGGCGCTGGGCCGCTCTCCGAGCCGCCTCGATGAAGCTGCTGCGCGATGCGGAGGTGGCATTCT
>JAEZBF010000218.1 GCA_023427545.1 Pseudomonadota bacterium | reverse complement strand
CCTTGTCAGCGAGCATGGCTACTTCCTCATCCGCCCGGCGAGGGCGAACCAGACCAGGATGCCGACGGACGCGGCGATGGCCGACCAGATCCACTCCGGCCCGGGCAGCGGCACGGCCATGCCGAGGAGCGCGACCAGGATGTTGGCGCCGAGCACGCAGCCCACGCCGATGAAGACGTTGCGCCAGCCCAGCGACAGCTGCGGAGTCTCGGCCATCACTTGCCATCCTTCTTGACGGTGTCGTTGCCGCCGAGCTCGTGGCCACCACGTTCGGCGACGGGGTTGATGGTGCTGCCTTTCTTGCGGGTCTGCACGCCTTTCGGCTCGCCTGGCGGGAGGGGGGCGGTTCCGGCCGAGCCGGCGCCCTCGCCGGCCGGGGGTCGCGTCGCCTTGCCCGGCGCCTTGCCACCGTCGGCCTTGGGCGCGGCGGATTCGGCGCCGGTCGCGCCTTCGCGCATGGCCTCGTTGGGCTTGCCGTTTGCGTTGTGGTCGGCGTTGAACTTGCCGCGCTCGGCATCAGCCTTGCCCTGAGACACCTTGGGCGCGTTGCCGGGTTCCTTGAGCGCGGGCGCCGCTTCTTCGGGGACTTCGCCGCCGGCGCGGCCCGGCTTGTTGGGCTGCTGGTCTGCTGCGGGAGCCGCTGCCGCCGGAGCCGGAGCGGACGGTGCAGCGGGCGGCGGAGGCGGTGCGGGCGGCGGCGTTTCGATGCGCGTGCGCTGAGCGGTCGGGGTCTCGGTGAGCGTGGTCTGCCCGCCGGGCGCGGCCGAGAACTGGCGCTCGATCTGCGGACCGGGCTTGACCATGTCGCCACGGCCGGAGGCGAAGGCCTCGACGATCTCCTCGAACCGCTCGAGGCTGAGATCCTCGTAGGTGTCCTTGCCGATCATCACCATCGGCGCGTTCACGCAGGCGCCCAGGCACTCGACCTCTTCCCAGCTCATCGTGCCCTCGGCGTTGGGCGTCAGCGGGTCGTGGCTGATGTGGTGCCGGCAATGGTCGATCAGCTGCTCCGCGCCGCGCAGCATGCAGGGCGTGGTGCCGCAGATCTGGATGTGGGCGCGGGTGCCCATCGGCTTGAGCAGGAACTGCGTGTAGAAGGTCGCGACTTCGAGCACGCGAATGTAGGGCATGCCGAGCATCTGGCCGATCGTCTCGATCGCCGGCCGGGTGACCCAGCCTTCCTGCTCCTGCGCCCGCCACAGCAGCGGGATCACCGCCGACTGCTGGCGGCCGGCCGGGTACTTCGCCATCGTCGCCTCGGCCCAACGCTGGTTCTCCGGCGAGAACGCGAAGGCGGGCGGCTGGATGGCTTCGTCGGCGAGGCGGCGAACGGTCACCGGTCGACCTCCCCGAAAACGATGTCGAGCGAGCCGAGGATGGCCGAGACGTCCGCGAGCATGTGGCCGCGGGTCATCATGTCCATTGCGGAAAGATGCGCGAAGCCGGGCGCCCTGATCTTACAGCGGTAGGGCTTGTTGCTGCCGTCCGAGACGAGATAGACGCCGAATTCGCCCTTGGGCGCCTCGACGCAGGCATAGACCTCGCCGGCGGGCACCTTGTAGCCCTCGGTGTAAAGCTTGAAGTGGTGGATCAGCGACTCCATCGAGCGCTTCATCTCGCCCCGCTTGGGCGGCGCGACCTTGCCGTCGGTGGTGACGATTGGGCCCTTGCCTTCGGGCGCGTTCAGCAGCCCGATGCACTGCTTCATGATGTGCGTCGACTGGCGCATCTCTTCCATGCGGATGAGGTAGCGGTCGTAGCAGTCGCCGTTCTTGCCGATGGGGATGTCGAAATCGAGCTCGTCGTAGATCTCGTAGGGCTGAGCCTTGCGCAGGTCCCAGGCGGCGCCCGAGCCGCGCACCATCACGCCGGAGAAGCCCCAGGCCCATGCGTCCTCCAGCGAGACCACGCCGATATCGACGTTGCGCTGCTTGAAGATGCGGTTTTCGGTGATCAGCTGGTCGAGATCGCTCACCACCTGTGGGAAGGTCTCGCAGAAGGCGCCGATGTCGTCGATCAGGTCCTGCGGCATGTCCTGGTGGACCCCGCCTGGCCGGAAGTACGCGGCGTGCATCCGGCTGCCGGAGACACGCTCGTAAAAGACCATGAGCTTTTCGCGCTCTTCGAAGCCCCAGAGCGGGGGCGTCAGCGCACCGACGTCCATCGCCTGCGTCGTGACGTTGAGCAGGTGGCTGAGCAGCCGCCCGATCTCGGAATAGAGGACGCGGATGATCCTGGCGCGGCGCGGCACATCGATGCCGAGGAGCTTTTCGACGGCCAGCGCGTAGGCGTGTTCCTGGTTCATGGGGGCGACGTAGTCGAGCCGGTCGAAATAGGGCACCGCCTGCAGGTAGGTCTTGGCCTCGATCAGCTTCTCGGTGCCGCGATGCAGCAGCCCGATGTGCGGATCGACGCGTTCGACGATTTCTCCGTCCAGCTCGAGCACGAGGCGCAGCACACCGTGCGCGGCCGGATGCTGCGGTCCGAAGTTGATCGTGAAGTTGCGAACGTCGGCTTCAGCCATCGCGGCGCTCCGCGCCAGAGTGAATGGTAAATGGTGAGTGGTGAATGGTCATTGCTGGATGCCGCGTTCCAGGGATCGCACGAACTGCACCAGCCGCTTTCCTAACCTCTCGCTCCGCACCATTACCCCAGAGAGCTCGGCGGCAGGAAGGAAGCCGACCCTCGCGGAGAGTTCCGCCTGTGTTTCGAGCTCCTTCAGCGAACCCTGGGCAACTCTCAGAAATTGCACGAAGGACCTGCGCTGCGCTCTCCCGTATCCTTCTGCGACGTTCGATGGGATCGAT
Organism: Pseudomonadota bacterium; assembly: GCA_023427545.1. Taxonomy (GTDB): domain Bacteria; phylum Pseudomonadota; class Alphaproteobacteria; order Rhizobiales; family Devosiaceae; genus JAEZBF01. The sequence goes on along the minus strand of JAEZBF010000218.1, from coordinate 4,685 downwards.
ACGGCCGCACGCCGCATCTGCGACGTTAGGCCGAACGCTTCCTCGCGCGGAAACGACCGAGTCAAAGAATAGATCAGCTCGGCGAGCTCCATCGCTTCCTGCCAGACAATCAAGTCGCGGTAGTCGCGAATCTCGCCTGTCAGCTGCTCCATTCACCATTCACCACTCACCATTCTCACGATGATTTCTTCTCATCGCCCGGAAGCACGTAGTCGGTGGCTTCCCAGGGGCTCAGGTAATCGAAGTTGCGGATTTCCTGCAGCAGGTGGACGGGCTGGTAGACGACGCGCTTGCGCTCCTCGTCGTAGCGGACCTCGACGAAGCCGGTGAGCGGGAAATCCTTGCGCAGGGGGTGACCGTCGAAGCCGTAGTCGGTGAGCAGGCGGCGCAGGTCGGGGTGGCCGGTGAACAGCACGCCGTAGAGGTCATAGGCTTCGCGCTCGAACCAGTCGGCGCCGGGGAACACCTCGGTGATGCTGGGCACCGGTGTGACGTCGTCGGCCGTCACCTTCACGCGGACACGGATGTTCCGCGTAGGCGAGAGGAAGTGGTAGACGACGTCGAAGCGCTCCATCCGCTCTGGGTAGTCGACCCCGGCGATGTCGATGATTGAAACGAAACGCCAGTCGGGCTCGTCGCGCAGCCAGCGCGCAACCTCGACGATGTCCTCGCGCCGGGCGCTGAGGGTCAGCTCGTCGAAGGCCATGTTCTGGCCGAGGATCGCCTGCGGCAGGGCCGCCGAAATCACGGCCCCAAGCTGTTGAAGAGCCATTTCCTGCTGATGCTTGTCCATGGCTCTACCGTTCGATCGTGCCTGTACGGCGGATCTTTTTCTGCAGCAGCAGGATGCCGTAGAGCAGCCCCTCGGCGGTCGGCGGACAGCCCGGGACGTAGATGTCGACGGGCACGATGCGGTCGCAGCCGCGCACCACGGAATAGCTGTAGTGATAGTAGCCGCCGCCGTTGGCGCAGCTGCCCATCGAGATGACGTAACGGGGCTCGGGCATCTGGTCGTAGACCTTGCGCAGAGCCGGGGCCATCTTGTTGGTCAGCGTGCCCGCAACGATCATGACGTCGGACTGCCGCGGCGAGGCGCGCGGCGCAAAGCCGAAGCGCTCTACGTCATAACGCGGCATCGACATCTGCATCATCTCGACGGCGCAGCAGGCGAGCCCGAAGGTCATCCACATCAGCGAGCCGGTGCGGGCCCAGTTGATGAGGTCGTCCGTCGCGGTGACGAGGAAGCCCTTGTCCGCCAGCTCGTCGTTGAGCCCGGTGAAGAACGGATCGTTGGCGCCGACCGGCTTTTCGGTTCGCGGATCGATGATGCCGCGGGCCGGAGGAGCGACGAGCGTGCCGGTTTCGTTGGTCAATCCCATTCCAGCGCTCCTTTCCGCCACTCGTAGATGAAGCCGACGGTGAGAACCCCGAGGAAGATCATCATCGACCAGAAGCCGAACCAGCCGCCGTCCTTGCACGCCACGGCCCACGGGAACAGGAAGGCGACCTCGAGGTCGAAGATGATGAATAGGATCGAGACGAGGTAGAAGCGAACGTCGAACTTCATGCGCGCGTCGTCGAAGGCATCGAAGCCGCATTCGTAGGCGGACACCTTCTCGGGATCGGGCCGCTTGATGGCGACGATGAAGGGAGCCACGAGGAGCGCCAGGCCGATGACGGCGCTGAGCCCGATAAAAAGCACCACCGGAAGGTAGTTGCCGAGCAAGTCGTTCATAGCTGTTCTCGCACGAGAACCGGTCGGGCGACCGGCCGGCTCCGCTTCAAGGCCCCAGTGGGAGGGCCGGAAGCGCCGCCAAGTTTGGGCAAGGGCTTAGCCCAGCCACCCCTGCGGATCAAGGGAAAGAAGAGGTATCCGCAGTGCTGTTGATGTGGGGAACAAACACATCGCTTCCAAGCCTTATCCGGCAAAATCCTGCTCCAGGAGGAGCCGAAGCGGATTAGACAATCGTCTGGGCGCGAAGATCGTGGAAGAAGCGATCAGCCTGACAAGTTGGTGATAAGGCAAAGGGGCCCCGCAAGGCGGAGCCCCGGATCGCTTTGCGGCATTACCGGGCGACTTGGCGTCGCCGGGAGGCTCAGTTCAGGTGCCAGAGCAGGCCGGCGGTGACCTTGGCGCCGCTCGGCAGCGCGCCCCAGGCGCCGGTGCCGAGGATTTCCCCGCGGGCGCTGAGCTGATCCATCACCGGCTTTTCCAAACCGCCGCCGAAGGCGTAGGCGCCGCCCCCGTTGACCAGACCGCCGCCGACGGCGCCATAGGCCATCATCTCCTGCGTGACGTAACCGCCGACGCGGCCGAGCAGCAGCGCATCGAGCCCGACATAGCCGCCACCGTGGAACAGCGCCTCGCCCTGGAACTCGATGCCGGCAAGGAAGGCCTCGCTGAGCGAGAAGTTGGCGCCAGCCACGAGCCCCGCGACGCCGACCAGACCGGGCCCCGGCAGGGCCGCGCCGCCGACCTGTACGCCGGTATAGAAGCCCTCGAAGTTGAAGAGCGGGCTGTCGTAGATCGGATCGGCCATGAAGTTAGGCTCGCCGGACTGAGCCGAAGTAGCAGCCAGCAGCGTTGCGAAAGCGGCTGCCGAAAGAAGGGGGAGACGCATGGGCATCCTCAGGGGTGCGAATGAAGGGGTTGAACGGATTCTGCGCGTGAACTCCCTGGCCCGCAACGGATGCGGGCATTTGATTCAAGTTGTTGGCTAATCATAGCTTAACGGCGCTCGGGCGAGGGTCGCGCGGGTCGCGGCCGCGCCCTACTTCAACCACGAAACCGGGCCATCCGCAGAACAGCAAAAGGGCCGCTCATGCGTAAATTCCTGCTCCGTGCACTGGCGCTGGTCGTCATCCTGATTGGGGCCGTCTATGTGTGGAACGCCTCGTGGCGCGCCGCGCCGCCGTCGGACCCGCAGGTCCGGCTGATCGCACATCGCGGCGTGCACCAGAACTTCGACAGGGCGGGCATCCAGAACGACACCTGCACCGCGACGCGCATCCGCGAACCGATCAATCCGGTGATGGAGAACACCATCGAATCGATGCGGCTCGCTTTCGAGGCCGGCGCGGACGTGGTCGAACTCGACGTGCATCCGACGACCGACGGACACTTCGCGATCTTCCACGACTGGACGCTGGACTGCCGCACCGAGGGCACCGGCGCGACCCGCAGCCACGACCTCGCGTACCTCAAGACGCTGGATATCGGGTTCGGCTACACCGCCGACGAGGGGAAGACCTATCCGCTCAGGGGTACCGGCGTGGGGCTGATGCCATCGCTTGATGAGGTGTTCACCGCGTTCCCGGAAGGACGGTTCCTCATCAATTACAAGAGCCGGGAGACGCGCGAGGGCGACATGCTGGCGGCAATCCTCGCCGCGCGACCGGAGTGGCGGCCGCTGGTGTGGTCCGCTTATGGGGGCAACGAGCCGACGGAACGAGCGAGCGCGTTGATTGCGGACCTCAACGGGACACCGACAAGGGGCGCCAAGGACTGCCTGATCCAGTATTTCGCGACCGGCTGGACCGGCATCGTGCCGGAGCCCTGCCGCAACACCAAGGTGATGGTTCCGATCAACTTCGCATGGGCGCTGTGGGGCTGGCGCAACCTCTTCCTCGAGCGCATGCGACAGAACGGCAGCGAGGTGATCCTGCTCGGCCCCTACAACTCCGGCGATCCGGGCACCGGCGGCATCGACGATCTCGAAACGCTGGCCGAAGTGCCGCCGAGTTTCGACGGCTACATCTGGACCAACCGGATCGAGCTGGTCGGGCCGGCAGTGCGCGGCGGCAATATGGTCGCAACGTTGCGATAGGGCCTGCCGGACTCGCTGCCGATGCTGTAGCACTCACGCTTCGCCGTCCTCCTTCCAGGTCCCGTCCGATGCCCCTCGGGGTTCTCTTCGCGCTCTCGGCCTACGCGCTCTATTCGTGCTGCGATGCCATCATCAAAGGGTTCGGCTCGCACCTTGGGGTGCACGAAATCGCGTTCTTTTCGGCGCTGTTCTCGCTGCTGCCGGCGATCTTCACCAAGCCCAAGGGCGAGCACTGGCGGCACATGTTCCGCGTCAAGCACCCGTGGCTGGTGCACCTGCGGAGCGTTTCGGGCCTGCTGGGCAACCTCTGCATCATCATCGCCTTCATCAGCATCCCGCTGGCGGAGGCATACTCGCTGGCATTCCTTGCGCCGATCTTCATCGTCATCCTGTCGATCATGCTGCTGGGCGAGCGGGTGAGCTGGCATCGGCTTGTCCTGCTGACGGCGAGCTTTTGCGGCGTACTCCTGGTGGTGCGACCCGGCTTCCGTGAACTGCATCTGGGCCATCTCGCGGCAGTTGGCGCCGCGCTCTGCAGCGCCGTCACCACGCCGGTGCTGCGCGCTCACCACGAGGGTGCGGCGCCGCATCGCGCCCGATGAGAGCCGCGTCAGCCTCATCGGCGTGGCGCTCGGCTACATCATCGTCGTCAACGGCATCTGGATGATCCCCGACTTCCGCTGGCTGACCTGGCAGGAGCTGGCACTGATGATTGTCATCGGCGGCCTGGGCGGAACGGGCAACATCCTCTTCATCGCGGCGACCCGGCGCTCCGGCGCCAGCGAGATCGCGCCGGTGCAGTACAGCCAGATCTTCTGGGCGATCACGCTGGGCGCCGCCTTCTACCACGAGTACCCG
>JAEZBF010000213.1 GCA_023427545.1 Pseudomonadota bacterium | reverse complement strand
ACTTGTAGTTGCGCAGCGCCGACACCTGGATCTCGTTGTCGAAGTGGCCGATGTTGCAGACGATCGCCATGTCCTTGAACTCGCGGACGTGGTCGAGGGTCACGATGTCCTTGTTGCCGGTCGCGGTAACGACGATGTCCGCGCGGTGCGCAGCGTCCTCGAGCGTTACGACCTCGTAGCCATCCATCGCCGCCTGCAGGGCGCAGATCGGATCGACCTCGGTGACCAGCACGCGGGCACCTGCCCCGCGCAGCGACTGCGCGGAACCTTTGCCGACATCTCCGTAGCCGCAGACGATCGCGACCTTGCCGGCCAGCATCACATCGGTGCCGCGCCGGATTGCGTCGACCAAGGACTCGCGGGTGCCGTACTTGTTGTCGAACTTGGATTTGGTGACGCTATCGTTGACGTTGATCGCCGGGAAGGGCAGCTCACCGCGCTCATGCAGCTGGTAGAGCCGCATCACGCCGGTGGTGGTTTCCTCGGAGACGCCGCGGATTTCGGCGCGGATGCGCGAGTAAAAGCCGGGATCGGTGGCCAGCCGCTTCTTGATGGTCGCGAAGAAGATCTCCTCTTCCTCGTTGCCGGGCCTGTCGAGGATCGAGGGATCGGTCTCGGCCCTGGCCCCGGTCAGGACGAGCATGGTGGCATCGCCGCCATCGTCGAGGATCATGTTGGGCGTCTGGCCGCCCGGCCAGTCCATCATGCGGTCCGTGTATTCCCAGTATTCCTCGAGCGTTTCGCCCTTCTTGGCGTAGACAGCAACGCCGCGCGACGCGATGGCAGCGGCTGCGTGATCCTGCGTCGAGAAGATGTTGCAGCTCACCCAGCGGACGTCGGCACCGAGGGCGACGAGCGTTTCGATCAGCACTGCGGTCTGGATGGTCATGTGGAGGGAGCCGGCGATGCGCGCGCCCTTGAGCGGCTGGCGCGCGGCGAATTCCTCGCGGATCGCCATCAGGCCCGGCATCTCGATCTCCGCCATCAGGATTTCCTTGCGGCCGAAATCGGCGAGGCCAATGTCCTTGACGATGTAGTCGGTGTTGGCCATGGCCGCTGGTCTCCCGGGATTGCGTGTCGGGCGGGTTATACGCAAGCCACGGAAGCCGGGCAACCAGGACATAAAGAAATCTTTATGTCTCTCCGACCGACCTAGTCGGCGACACCCTCGTGGTCTTCGTCGAAGCCGTTGTTGACGAGCGTGGTGATGGCGTCGAGCGCCTCGCGCGCCTGCTTGCCGGTCGCTTGGACGAGGATGGTCGAGCCGGGGCCGGCGCCGAGCATCATCAAGCCCATGATGGAGTTCCCGGCCACCGTGTTGCCATCGCGAGTCACCTTGATCTCGGCATCGAAGCACTCGGCGGTGCGCACGAAACGGGCCGAGGCGCGGGCGTGCAGGCCTTTGCGGTTGCGGATGGTGAGCTGCTGGGCGAGTGCACGGCCGGCGTGCGAGGCGGCGTCCATCGGCCCCTCAGCCGGCGTCCAGCATGTCGCTGGCGATATTGATGTACTTGCGCCCCGCCTCCTGTGCGACCCGCACTGCGTCGCGGAGCGACATGTCGCCGCGAACGCGCGCCAGCTTGACCAGCATGGGCAGGTTGACCCCGGCGATGACCTCAACATCGCGGTTCTGCATCGTCGAGATCGCAAGGTTGGACGGGGTGCCGCCGAACATGTCGGTGAGGATGATCACGCCGTCGCCCTGGTTGGCGGCATCGACGCGACCGAGGATATCGTTGCGCCGCGCCTCCATGTCGTCTTCGGGACCGATGGCGACGGTCTCGATCATGTCCTGCGGACCGACGACGTGCTCCAGTGCGGATTTGAATTCGACAGCTAGAGCCCCGTGCGTCACGAGAACCAGACCGATCATGCCTCTTCCCCGGACGTGGGTGCCTGCCGCAGGCTGGTTAGGAGTCTCACCCTGCACCGCATGTGATTCAAGTGTTTTTTCGCGGGGGCGCGCCTAGGTCGCGGATCGCTTCCCGCACCAGCATGATCTGGTGGCCGAGTTCGATCACCCCGGCCTGCGGCACCGGGCAGCGGGGTACGTCGAGGCCCAGTTCTTCGATGGCGAACGCATTTTCCTCGGGCATGCGCTCGAGCGTGGCGACGAGGTCGACCACCAGCCCGAGCGAGGCTTCGGCAGTGTAGGCGCGCTCGATGATGCCGCGGCCGCGAAGCTCGATTTTTCCCCCGATCTGGGGCGGCACGTGCATCGTCACAGTACCGGTACCTAACGCGAGATCGACGCGGTCATCGGCAACGAGCGATGCCGGCAGCCCACGGGCTTCCCAATCGTCGATGAGCGCGAGCGCCAGCAGAGACTTGCCGGCGCCGGAGGGACCGCGCAGCAACACGCCGGTGGTGCCAAGCAAGATCGCGGTACCATGCACGTTCTGCCGCGCGCTCATTTGCGCGGCTTCTGCTCGTTTCCAGCGCGGTTGAGGGTGACGGTGAACAGCGCGCCCGAGCGGTCGGTCCGGTTCTCCGCGACGATACGGCCCTTGTGCGCCTCGACGATCTGCCGCGAGATCGACAGGCCGAGCCCGGAATGGTCACCGAAGTGCTCGCCTTCCGGACGATCCGTATAGAAGCGCTGGAAGATGCGCGAGATATCGCCCTTGATGCCGGGCCCCTCATCGCTCACCCGCACCGTGATCGTCTCGGCGGTGGTCGCAACCCCGACGCGCACGGTGCCGCCCGGCGGAGAGAACGAGACTGCATTGTCGATGAGATTGGAGAAGACCTGCGCCAGACGGCTGTCGTGGCCAACCACCGTGGGGGCGAAGCGTCCGCTCCGCTTTTCCATCAACACACGAACATTTCGACGCTGCTGCGCTATGTCGTTCTGGATCGAGATCATCGCCTCGAGCAGTTTTTCCACATCGATGCGCTGGGCGCCCTCGCGGGCAAGCTCGGCATCGAGCCGGGAGGCGTTGGAGATGTCGGAGATCAGCCGGTCGAGGCGGCGCACATCGTGCTGAATGATGGCATGGAGGCGGTCGCGGTCGTCGGCCTTCTTGGCGAGCGGCAGGGTCTCGACGGCGCTGCGCAGCGAAGTCAGCGGGTTCTTGAGTTCGTGCGCCACGTCCGCGGCGAAGCGCTCGATCGCCTCGATGCGGTTATAGAGAGCGCTCGTCATCGAGCGCAGCGCCTTGCTCAGGTGCCCGATCTCATCACTACGGTCGGAAAAGTCCGGGATCTCGGCGCGCGTGTTCATCGAGGTCTGCACGCCCTCGGCCGCCTCGGACAGCCTGCGAATCGGCCCGGCGATAGTGCCGGCGAGCAGCAGAGAGAGGATGATGGTCACGCCCGCGGCCACCAGCCCGATGCGCAGGATGCCCCACCGCTCGGTCGCGACGATGTTGTCGATGTCCCCCGGTTCGGTCGAGAGCAGCAGCACGCCAACGGTGGCGCGGAGCCGCTGGACCGGCACCGCTACGGACACCACGAGCTGGTGCTTGTCGTCGATGCGGACGATGTCGGCGGCTGAACCGGTCAGGGCAGCCGAAACCTCTGGGTACTTGATCCCCTCATCGGCGCCGTACTCGCGATAGACCGGGAAGTTGTCTCCCGGCACCCAGCTCATGACCGTGTTCCACCACTGGGAGAGGAAGGATTCGGACTTCGCCGTGGGATCGGCGGCCTGCCGCAGCACCTCACCCCGAGCATAGATGTTGGCGCTGTCGAGGATCAGCAGCCCGCCGCGATCGTAGATGCGGGCCCGCGTGCGCGTGGGTGTGACGAGGTTGCGCAGGAGCGGAGCCACCCGCTCGGGATTGATCGGGAACTCCAGCGCCGGATCGAAGAAGGAGAGCGGCGACATCGCGTCACCGGTCTGCAGCTCGAGCAGGCGGTTGGGGTTAATGGTAATGACGTCGGAATCCACCGTCGCCGATGCGGCGATGGCCGCGGCGATGATCTCGCCCTGAACCCGCAGGCTTTGGACGCGGGCGTCGATCAGGCCCGCGCGCCACTGGTTGAGATAGAGAATGCCGATAACCAGCACCAGCAGCGCCAGCAGATTGAGCGCGATGATGCGGCGGGTGAGGCTCGCAAAGATCGTGAAGTCGAGCAGCCGGCGAATGCCGCCGAACACCTGGCCGGCTGCGCGAAGCGCGGTGTCGCGCAGCCGCGCAGCGCCGCCCGAACGGCTGTCGGCCGTCCTGTGCGATCGCGGCAGATCGTGCTCGGTGACGGCCACGGGCCCTGCCCCTACTGCTCCTTGAAGCGGTAACCGACGCCGTAGAGCGTCTCGATCATCTCGAAGTCGTCGTCGACTGCCTTGAACTTCTTGCGCAGCCGCTTGATGTGGCTGTCGATGGTGCGATCGTCGACATAGACCTGATCGTCGTAGGCAGCATCCATCAGCGCATTGCGCGACTTGACCACGCCGGGCCGCAGCGCGAGCGCCTGCAGGATGAGGAACTCGGTGACCGTCAGCGTCACCCGCTGGCCTTTCCAGGTGCAGGTGTGACGCTCCTCGTCCATGACGAGCGCGCCGCGCTCGATCAACGCCTTGGCCGGCGTCGCCTCGCCACCGGCGCCGGCCTGGGCGCTTGGATCGCGCGGGCTGGCGCGGCGCAGCACGGCGCGTACGCGCTCGACCAGCAGCCGCTGGCTGAACGGCTTGGTGATGAAGTCGTCCGCGCCCATCTTAAGCCCGAAGAGCTCGTCGATCTCCTCGTCCTTGCTGGTGAGGAAGATCACTGGCACGTCGGATTTCTGGCGCAGGCGGCGGAGCAACTCCATGCCATCCATGCGCGGCATCTTGATGTCGAGAATAGCCAGGTCGGGCTTGTCGGTGGTGAGCCCCTCAAGCCCCGAGGCGCCATCGGTGTAGGTCGAGACTGCATAGCCTTCGGCCTCCAGCGTCAGCGACACAGAGGTGAGAATGTTGCGGTCATCGTCCACGAGGGCGATCTTGGGCATGCGAATCCCTTTCGCTGCTTGCCAAAACGGCGCGATGTGACGGTCACAAATGCGCGCTTAGTAAGGCGCAGCGCCGGCTTATACCACCATGAGGGGTGAGGCAAACGCGGGCGGCGCCCGTCGCGCAGGCGTGACGGTCCCGTTATCGGGCGGTCCTAGTTGGCCGCGTAGAAGATATGGGCGCCGATCGCCGCCACGCGGTGGAAGGTGCGCGACCATTTCGGCGCGACCGCGGTGGTGTGGTAGTAGAGCGCGTTGCTGGGCACGACGCCCGGCCGCTTGCCCTGCTGGAAATCGCGGAAAACCTCTTCGGCGAGACGGGTTGCCCGGCCCCATGCCTTGCTGTCCTTGCCGAGGTCGGACCGGCCGTCGCAGGCGAAGGTGAACTGGCAGCGGTAGATTCCCTTGTCGGCGTTCTGGAAGACCACGCCGCAGATCGTCGAGGGGTACTTCTTGGACAGTGCACGGTTGATGATGATGTTTGCCACCGCCATCTGGCCGTCGGCGGATTCGCCACGGGCTTCGTGGTAGATGGCCTGGGCGAGGCAGAGCTCCTCCGCCTCTGTGTGTTTCAGCCGCTTGATGGTCGGGACGTATTTCTGCTCGGCGTAGTCGGCGAGCACGTCGGCGGTGATGCTGGGGCCCGGGGTCAGATCGGCGTGGGCGATCGCATCGAGCGCCGGGTTGCGCTGCCGAGCTATGTAGCCAAGCAGCGCCGTCTCGGTCAGCTGCTGCGGCTTGACGTAAAAGCCGTTGAACGACTTGAGTTGCTGCTGGCGCTGGACATAGGCCTCGAGCATCTCGGTGGTAAGCCGCGGCTGGTCATCGACGGGCGGGGTGGTCGCGCGGATCTGCGCGATGGCGGGCGAGAAGGTTGCGGGGACGATCAGGAAGTTGAGGCCGCCAGCGGCAGCAGGGCCGGGGCCCACCCCCAGCGCAACACACAGAGCAAGAACCAGCGCACGCCGACTGGCGCGCAAGGCATCAGCGAACCACCGTCGCAATATGCTGTCCCTTCCCCCGACACCGCCCCCAAGGCAGCACCAGACTCGTCGCGTCGGCCAGCACCCTAGCCGAGGCTTTTGACCAATGGAACCCGGTATTTACCGGGAGTTAACCATGGTCATTAGGTTCTTAAGGTGAGGTTAACGGCATGAGGCGGGGCTGAAAACCCCAACCTTGTCAGGAGCTTGGATGTGGTTAAGGGCGCCCTGCGGGGAACGATCAGGGTTAAGTCAAACCCGACCGATTGGCCCTTGGACGTGGCGCAGATGCATCAGTGTTCGCGGTTCGCGAAGCTAGCCGCGCAGTGCCTGCGCCAGCCCGGGAAATGCCGCTTCGCGCAGCCGGTGGAGGTCCTCCAGCACGGCCACGCAAAGGGTCGCGATCTCGTCGGTGGGATGAACCAGGTCGGGCACCATCACCGTCTGCATGCCGGCAGCGTGCGCGGCCCGCACACCGGAGTGCGAGTCCTCTACGGCAAGGCAGGCAGCGGGCTCGAGCCCAAGGCGTGCCGCGGCCGTGAGGTAGGGCTCGGGGTGGGGCTTTGGATTATGAACATCGTCCCGCGCCACGATCGTATCGAAGAAGCCGATCAGCCCGGCCTTTCCGAGATGGCCCAGCGCGTGCTCGGAACGCGATGAGGTCGCAACCGCCATCGGGATGCCGCGGCCTCGCAGGGCCGAGAGCATCTCGGTCACGCCGGTCTTGACCGGCACCTCGCGCTCCATCCGCTGGTGCATGACGGCGCGGCATTGCTCGTCGAACAGCGTATAGGGAAAGGCGGAACCATAAGCTTCGGCGAGCAGCTCGCCCGAGCGCTCGTGACTCGCCCCCACCATGCCGAGATGAACTTCGTCGCGCATCTCGTAGCCGAGCCCTCCGGCAACTTCGAAGACAACGGAGCGGAAGACGAGCTCGGTATCGAGCAGGGTGCCGTCCATGTCGAAGATGACGGCGGAAAACGGGGCGATGCGGTGTGTCATTGCCCCGCATATAGGGCGATTTGACCGCTTCAGCCAGCCCGCTCCGGACTGCGGTCTCAGCCGAACCCCGGGATGAAGAAGCCGGTGCGTTTCTTGTAAGCGGCGTACTGTTCAGCCAGCGGAGAGGCCGCGAAGTAGCTCTCCTCGCGCCGGGCCGCGAGGATGTAGAGTCCGAGCAGCACCAAGACGGTGACCAGCCCCCAGGCTGACCACACCACAATGGTCCAGCCCAGCCAGAACAGCAGGTAAGAGACGTAGAAGGGATGGCGCACGAAGCGGTACGGGCCGGTGTCGACGAGGCTCGCCGGAAGGGTGGGGTCGAAGCAGAAGCGTAGCCGGTGCGCGCGCGACGCCCTGATGGCACCGAAAAACACCGTCACACTGAGGATTTCCACCACGACGCCGATGATCTGGACCCAGAGCGGCTGGACCATGGCCCAGGTCATCCAGAGGAAACCAATGATGCTCACGACTGTGACGCCGGCGACTACTTTGGCGTAGGTCGGCGTGCGTTCGGAGTGAAAATGGTTGCGGACGGCGAGGATGTGAGAGCCGACGATGGCGAGGCTAACCACGGTGACGACGACATCGAGGACCAGTTCCATCCGCTTAACTCCAGCAACGGGATGCGAACATTGCTGCGGCGGAACCTAAAGGTTCGCTAACCACCGGGCGAAACCTGACATAGACATTTGCGCGGCAGGTTGTGGGCAGCCTGGAGCTGCCGCAATGCCGCTGACCATTTCATCGCTGACCCTACCGCAGGGAGAGATCGCGGTCTGCCAGACCGCGGGCACCGGGCTGCCGGTGGTGATGCTGCATGGCCTCGGCGCGAGCAAGGACGTGTTCACACGCCAGCTCGAGAGTCCGCTCGGCGAGCTCCACCGGCTGATCGCCTTCGACTTGCCCGGGCATGGCGCCTCGAGCGACGCACGGGACCCTCAGGCCGGCTACACGTTGTCGGCTGTCGCGTACGTTGCCGCCGCCGTGCTGGACCGCCTCTCGGTGCCGCGCGCCGTCGTGTTCGGCTGGTCGCTTGGCGGCCATGTCGCGATCGAGATGATGGCGCGGAGGCCAGACCTCGTCGCGGGCATGATGCTGACCGGCGTTCCGCCGGGGTGGCGCGGCCGGCTTGGATCGCTCCGCGCATTCCATTTCAGTCGTGAGATGCTGCTGGCCGCCAAGGAGACCTACACCGACCGCGATACCGAGCGGTTCGAGCGGCTATGCTTCGGCCCCGATGCGGACGGCAGCCACGGTGCGATGATCCAGCGCACCGACGGCCGCATGCGCCCGATCCTCAACCGCAGCCTGTGGGATGCGGCTCCCGGCCAGCGGCAGGTGGTCGAGCAAAGCGCCGTGCCCGTCGCGATGGTCAACGGCGCCGACGAACCGGTAGTGCGGCTCGGCTACGTCGCGGCCGGGCGATACCGCAACCTCTGGGAGGGCATGACGCATGTCCTGCCCAACGCCGGGCACGCGCCGTTCGTCAACACGCCGAACGCGTTCAATGCCCTGCTCCATCGCTTCGTGACCTACGTTGCGGTGCGCGAGCAGCAGAAGCCAGCCGGCGCCCCTAACGTCGAGATCGCCCGCTCGGCCTAGTGTCGGGCGTTGAGCTTGACCCAGATGCCGCCCTTGGGCCGCAGGGTCACCGAAGGCAGCAACCCAAACGGGCGGCCGGTCAGGCGCTCGACGTCGAAGCGCTTGACGATGGTCGCAAGCAGAAGCATCGCCTCCATCATCGCGAAGCGGTTGCCGATGCAGACCCTCGGCCCGCCGCCGAACGGGAAGTAGGCGAAGCGCGGCAGCCGGCGGCGGAAATCGCCGGCCCAGCGTTCGGGGTGGAATTTGAGCGGATCGGCGAAGTAGCGCGGGTCGCGCTGGGTGATCCAGGGGCTGAGGATGATCGTCGTGCCGCGCGCGATGCGATAGTCGCCGAGCCAGACATCCTCGGTGTTCTCGCGCCCGATCGCCCACCCCGGCGGGAACAGCCGCAGGATCTCGATGATCGCGTGCTCGGTGCGCGGCAGGTTGCCGATGTCGTCGCTGGTGACTGGCCGATCGCCCGCGACGCGCTGCGCCTCCTCGGCGACCTCGTCCTGGATGTCGCGATGGCGCCCGAGCAGATCGAAGCCGTAGGACATCGTGAGGGCCGAAGTCTCGTATCCGGCGAGCAGCATGTTGCAGATCTCGTCGCGCAGCTGCTTGTCCGACATCGGCTTGCCGTCGTCGTCGCGCGCCTGCATCAGCCGGTCGAGGAAGCCGCCCTCGTGGGCGCGCTTGCCGGCGCGGTACTCGGCGATGATGCGGTAGACGAGCCGGTCGATGTAGGCGACCCCGCGGCGGTAGCGCACGTGGCCCGGCAGCGGCACGGCGTCCGGGATCAGGAAGGGCCGTGAAAACCGCGCCGCGACCTCGTCGATGATCCAGTTCGTCGCCTGCTCGATGCCGTCGAGATCGTCGTCGAGGTTGGAATCGAACAGTGTCTGGGCGGCGATGCGCAGCCCCAACCCCATCATCTCGCGGTAGATGTCGATGACGTCGCCGTCCTGCCAGCGCGCCACGGTCCGCTCGGCCTGGTCGACCATGGCCGGGGCATAGGACTGCAATGGCAGGGTCGCGAAGGCGGGCGCCGCGAGCTTGCGCTGGCGCTGCCAGAACTTGCCCTCGGAGACGAAGAGGCCGTTGCCGACCATCGCCTGGACCTGGCGCCAGAACACCTTGTTCTTGGTGAACTTCTCGTGCTGCTTGACCAGCACCTGCTCGATCATGTCCGAATTGTTAACGATCACCGCCGGAAAGGTGCCGACCCGCAGCGCGGTGAGGTCGCCGTACTCGCGGACGCTGCGCTCGAAGAAGCCGAGCGTGTCGCGGCCCATGTCGAGGAGGTTGCCCAGCAGCGGGAGGCCGGGAGGCCCGGGAATCCTGGCAGGAGGAACATCCGCTGGCGCCAGAAGGCTGTGTTCGACCGCCATGACTGCCCACCTCGGAACGCGGCTAGTGCCGCTTTGGGACGGGCATGAGCATACGACGGCGGGCGCCGTTGGTAAAATCTTAATCTTTTCGTGAATGGTTTGTTGGTTAAGCCGGTAAACGGTCGAACTGGCCGTTGCGGCGGAAGCGCCAGATGTAGGACGGCAGCACCGCTTCGAGCGGCGTCGGAGTGACGCCGAAGGCCGCAAGCGTGCGGTTCGCGGACATCGCCTGCGCGGAGACGACGTTGTCGACCTGCAGCAGCTTGACTTGATCGCCGGTCAGCACCGGGGTCGGCAGTATGGAGAGCGGCAGCGCGAGCAGGCTCCCGATCCCGGCGGGCACCGGCACCAGAAGGTTCGAGCGGCCGGTCTCGCGCAGGATGAGCTGCATCAGCGCCCGGTGGGTCAGCACTTCGGGACCGCCGAGCTCATAGACGTTGCCAGGCGCCCGCCCCTGCGCCGCGGCCGCGATGGCATCGGCGACGTCGCCGACATAGACCGGCTGCAGCCGCGTGCGCCCGCCGATCAACGGCAGGACCGGAAAGAATCGCGCCATCGAGGCCATGCGCGACACGAACCCGTCGCCGTTCCCGAAGACGATCGAGGGCCGCATGACGTAGGCGCCGGGGAAGGCCTCGAGCACCGCCGCCTCGCCGCGCGCGCGGGAGCGGGCAAAGGCGCTGGGCGAGTCGGGGTCCGCACCCAGGATCGACATCTGCACCAGCGTGCGGGCACCGGCGGCGCGTGCCGCTGCCGCTACGGCGCGCGCGCCGGCCGCATTGACCAGCTCAAAGTTCTGCGCCCCGCGCTCGAAGCCCACGCCGACGAGGTTGATGACGATCCCCGCGCCCTCGACGGCGCGCGCCACCGAGTCCGGGAAGCGTATGTTGGCCTGTACGGCCACGATCTGGCCGACATCGCCCTGCGTGCGCAGGTGCTGGGCGAGATCGGGACGCCGCACCGCGGCCCGGATGCGGTGACCCTTGCGCGCGAGCGCCTGGACCACCTGCGTGCCGACAAAGCCCGAGGCGCCGAAAACGGTGACGAGCGGAAGGTGTGGGCGATCCATCGAACGAGCGGCTCCGGGGGTTCGTCGGTGCCCCGGGTTCTAGCGGAAAGCCGCCGCGGCTGTCGAGGCCGCGCGGGTGCCCGAGGCCTTTGCCGAAGGCCGCAACCCATAGCCGCTTTCCGCTGCCCGCAAGCGATTGACATCCCCCCGGTCGTGCCCTAGGGAACGGCGCCCTCGGCGCACCGGCGCCACGGCAAAAGCCGAGAAGCCCCGTGCCCTGGTGGCGGAATTGGTAGACGCGCACGGTTCAGGTCCGTGTGTCGAAAGACGTGGAAGTTCGAGTCTTCTCCAGGGCACCACTCTCTCGCTGCGCCATCGAGGTCATTGAAGCTCCAGGCGTGGCTGGGGCTTTCGCGCCGGCCTGAGGACCATAGCCATAGTCGCCCTGTCGCATACGGGCCGCCGCCCGCTTCCTGCCGTTGCGGTGGTCTGGATGCTTGGGCTGTC
>JAEZBF010000179.1 GCA_023427545.1 Pseudomonadota bacterium | reverse complement strand
TCGCAGTAGAGCGCATCCTTGCGGATGTCGAAGTAGAACGCCGAGAGCTCGATGTTCATGAAGTTGCTGAGCGCGGCGATCACCCGCTTGTAGTCGTAGCCGGCGTAGGCCTCGCGGATCAGCCCATCGAGCACGCTCAGCCGATGCAGCATCAGCCGCTCGAGCTCGGGCATGTCGGCGAAGGGCACCTCTTCCTCGGCCTTGTAGTGGGCGAGGTTGCCCAGCATCCAGCGCAGCGTGTTGCGCAGCTTGCGGTAGGAATCGACCGTGGTGTTGATGATCTCCTTGCCCAGCCGCTGGTCCTCGGAATAGTCGACCGAAGCGACCCAGAGCCGCAGGATATCGGCGCCGTATTGCTTGATGACGTCCTGCGGGGCGAAGACGTTGCCCAGCGACTTGCTCATCTTGCGGCCCTCGGCATCCATCGTGAAGCCGTGCGTCAGCACCGACTCGTACGGCGCAAAGCCGTTGGTGGCGCAGCTCTCGAGCAGGCTCGAGTGGAACCAGCCGCGATGCTGGTCGGATCCTTCCAGATACATGCTTGCCGGAAACGTGAGGTCCGGCCATTTCTGCTTGTTGCGCAGCACCCAGGAGTGCGTGGTGCCGCTCTCGAACCAGACGTCGAGGATGTCGTCGATCTTGCTCCACTCGTCCGGATTGGCAACCGCGTCGCCAAGGAACCGCTCCTTGGCACCCGGCTTGAACCACGCGTCGGCGCCCTCCTCCTCGAACGCCTGTCCGATGCGATGGTTGACCCCCTCGTCCTTGAGGATCTCGCCGGTCTTCTCGTTGTAGAACACCGCGATGGGCACGCCCCAGGCACGCTGGCGCGACAGCACCCAATCGGGCCGGTCCTCGATCATCGAGCGCAGCCGGTTCTGGCCCGCTGGCGGGTAGAAGGCCGTCGCATCGATCGCCTTCAGTGCCCGCGTGCGCAGCGTGTCGTCCGCCACTCCGCCGATCGGCTGGTCCATGTAGACGAACCACTGCGGCGTGTTGCGGAAGATGATCGGCTTCTTGGACCGCCACGAGTGCGGGTACTGATGCTTCAGCCTGCCGCGCGCGACCATCATGCCGCGCTCGGCGAGCGCAGAGATCACCCGGTTATTGGCATCGCCCTTCTTGCCGGCATCGTCGATAATCCGCGCGCCGCCGAAGCCCGGCGCCTCGGCGGTGTAAAAGCCCGCATCGTCGACGGTGAACGGGATACGTGGGTCGATGCCGCGCTCGGTCAGCTGGCGGGTGTTGGCCATCCAGACCTCGAAGTCGTCGCCGCCGTGGCTCGGTGCCGTGTGGACGAACCCGGTGCCGGTTTCCTCCGTCACGTGCTCGCCCGCGAGCAGCGGGACGTCGAAGCCGTAGCCACCATTGAGCCCGGCGAGCGGGTGTGCGCAAACCAGCGCGGCGATCTCGGCCGGGTCGAGCTCACGGCTCGCCTCGAACTTGGTGACCTTGGCCTTGGTCATGGTCTCGTCGACCAGCTTGGTGGCGATGATCAGCCACTCGCCTGGCTTGACCCAGTTGCCCTCCGGCGCTTCCTGCACGCGAACGAGGCTGTAGGAAATGGCGGGCGAATAGCTGATCGCCCGGTTGCCCGGGATGGTCCAAGGAGTGGTGGTCCAGATCACCACCGCCGCGCGGCTCAGGTCGAACGTGTCGCGATAGTCGAACTCGGCCTTGGCCTGGCCGGAGGCGATCATGTCGAAGTACGGCTTGAGCTCGGGGTTCTTTTCGACGAACTGTTCCGTCAGCTTGCTGCCGAGCGCCCGGTCGTAGCCACGCACCGGGAACTTCACCCAGATCGCGTCGCTCTCGTAGTCCTGGTACTCGATCTCGGCTTCCGCCAGCGCGGTCCGCTCCACCACGCTCCACATCACCGGCTTGCTGCCGCGGTAGAGCTGTCCGCTCGCCGCCACCTTGTGCAGCTCGCGGGCGATCTGCGCTTCGGCATCGAAGCTCATGGTCAGGTACGGGTTGGCCCAGTCCCCGAGAACGCCGAGGCGCTTGAACTCCTCGCGCTGGGTGTCGATCCAGTGCTGCGCGAAGGAGCGGCACTCCGCCCGGAACTCGATGACAGGCACGTCGTCCTTGTTCTTGCCCTTGGCGCGATAGCCTTCCTCGACCTTCCACTCGATGGGCAGGCCGTGGCAGTCCCAGCCCGGCACGTAGGCCGAGTTGAACCCAAGCATCTGCTGGCTGCGCGAGACCAGGTCCTTGAGCGTCTTATTCAGCGCGTGGCCGATGTGGATGTTGCCGTTGGCGTAGGGCGGGCCGTCGTGCAGCGTAAACTTCGGCCGGTCCTTGGCCTGCTCGCGCTGGCGGGCATAGAGATCCATCTCGTCCCAGCGCTTGAGCCAGACGGGCTCGCGCTCGGGCAGCCCGGCGCGCATGGGAAAATTGGTCTGCGGCAGGAACAGGGTGGCCGAATAGTCGGTCCCCGGCGCGGCAGCGTCCGCGCCCGTCGTCTTGGCGGTGTCGTTCATTTCGTTTGTGTAGGACTGGCGGGGTTTAGCAACAGAGGCCCGGCGGGGCCAGCGTTTTGCCGCGCCCTCAGCTCAGCCGAAGAACCCGAGCCGGTGGTCGAGTTCGCCGAGCGGGGCGGCGGCGGTGATAATTCGCCTGGCCTCCTGGCTGTCCCGATCCATGGCTTCGATCAACTCCGGAAGCCCTGGGAAGACCTCCATCCCGCGAATTCGGCCCAGCAGGGCGACGGAGAGGTCGCGGCCGTATATATCCTCGGCGAAATCGAAAAAGAAGGTCTCGAACGGCGGCGCGGCATCGCCAAACATCGGCTTGCCGTAGGCTGCGACGCCATCGAGCCTCTTGCCGTCGATCAGGCCACGCACGGCATAGACGCCGCGGGCGAGATCGAAGACCGGCGGGACGGCAAGATTGGCCGTCGGGTAGCCAAGCTCGCGACCGCGGCGGGCCCCGCTCACCACCTCGCCCTCGATGAACCAGTGATAGCCGAGCAGTGCAATTGCACCGGCGAGGTCACCGCGGCGCAGCGCCTCGCGGATGCGGGATGACGAAATGGGTCCCTCTCCGGCGTCGATCAGGTGCAGCGTCTCGACGGCAAACCCCTGGTCTCGACCGGCCTCGCGCAGGTAATCCGGCGTCCCCAGCCGGTTGCGGCCGAAGTGGAAGTCATCGCCCACGATGACGCGCGAAACATCAAGCGCGCCGATCAGAAAGCGGGAGACGAAATCCTCCGCGGGGATCTGCGAGAAGGCGCGGTCGAACGGCATCACGACCAATGCATCGAGGCCCAGTGCCTGCGCCAGCCGGGCCTTCGCCTCGGGCGGGGTCAGGCGGAACATCACCGGCGCCGGGGAAAACACGTCGCGCGGATGGGGCTCGAAGGTCAAAACGACGGCAGCAACGCCACGCTCTGCCGCTCGCGCCTTTAGCCGGTCGAATACATGCTGATGGCCGCGATGAAAGCCGTCGAAGTTGCCGATCGCAAGCACGCAGCGCTTGAGCCCTGCGGGGACATCATCAAGGCCGGTGAGCTGAATGAACTCGGCCACTAAGGCAACCTCGCTTGTACGAACGGCAGTTCAGATGGCAAGAAAGCAGTTACCAGGCAAGCCGCGGCGTATAGCCGGCGAGCCTGGCGCCGGTCGGCGCGAGCAGGTCCCGTACGGCCAGTGGCGTAGCGCCAGCGCCGCCGAAATCTGCGGCGTGGATCGGCCCGGCAACGAACAGGAAATCAAGCCCGAAGCTGGCGGCGCCCGTCGCATCCGT
>JAEZBF010000176.1 GCA_023427545.1 Pseudomonadota bacterium | reverse complement strand
ACTGAAGCGACTGCCCGGTTTCGGCCGGCAGGACCTCGGCGGCCTTGGCACTGCTCGCGTCCGCCGCCACCGCGCTCTCGCCGGGCAAGGGGGAGGCCGCAAGCGCCGGTTCTTGCGCGCTCGCCTGGAGCTGCGCAGGCTCCGCTGCGGCGGCCGCCGCGGCCTGCGGTACGGTTTCCGTCGGCGCGGGCATCTCCACCGTTGAGATCGAGATGCGGGTGCCTCTGGGCGCCTCCGAGGCACTCCCCATCAGCGTCGCAAAGGCGAGGCCGAGCCCGGCATGCACCAGGAACGAGCCGGGCACCGAGACGGCCCAGAGCAGCGGCGCGTTGGGAGCCTTGGCCGCATTCATGGGCTGGTCGCGTCCTCGGTTTTTTCGATGGTGACCACGCGCACCGCCACGTTGGCCGCAGCGAGCCCCGAGAGCACTCCGAGGAAAGCGCTCGCCGGCATCCCTGCCGGCGCGAGGATATTGAGCTGGTGCGCCTGCGCATTGGGCCCGGTGGCGGCCTGGGCGGCTGCGGGGAGCTCGGCAACGGTGACGGGCACGCCGTCCAGCGTCATGGTGCCGGCATCGTTGATCGAGAGCAGCGGCCGCGGCAGCCGATCCGTCGCGACCCTGCTGGTTTCCGGCGGCGCCACCCCAAGCTCGTCCTTCTGCACGATGGTGCCGGCGACAAGGAAATAGAGCATCAAGAGGAAGATGATGTTGATCGTGGGGAGCGCGAATTCCAGCCGCTCGCGGCGGCGCGGCTTGCGTGCCAGCGGGCTCGCCTGCTCTTCCTCCTCGATCGGCCCGGAGATGATGGTCGCTTCGTGACCCTCGGTGATCACGGCGCCGCCTGTCCGGGCTGGATCACCAGCCGCATCTCGCCGAAGTCGCTGCCCTCGAACGTCTCGAGCACAGTGACCACGTCCTGCACCGTAGCGGCCTGGCTCGAGAAAACCACGGCGCTGGAATAGCCGAGTTCCTTGTACCGCTTGATTGTCGCGAGGAGGTCGCTCATCTCCACCCTCTCGCCGTTGAACCGCACATAGCCCCGCGAGATCGAAACGATCGCATCGCCCTTCCCCTGCACTGCCGCCGGTGTCGGCGACGGCGTCGGCGCCGCGGGCTGCGCCCCCGCCTCGCCGGGTGGTGGGCCTCCGGCAAGGATGGTCAGCAGCGAGTACGGCGCCGTCTGGGAGGACAGCATGAAGAAGATTAGGAGCAGAAACATGACGTCGACGAGCGGCGTCAGCATGAAGTTGATGCGCCGGCGCGGCGGCGGGTCGAGCGCACTCATGGCCTGGTGCTCCCCTGGTCCGCGGTCCCGCCCCTAGCGGGCAAGGGTGACCTCGGCGATCGCCGCATCCATAGCGGCGCGCTCCCCCTCGACCCGACTCTCGAGCCAGACCGAGATGAAGTAGAACGGGATCGCAACCGCAAGGCCGAGGGCGGTGGTTGTCAGCGCGATCCAGATGCCGTTGGCGAGCGCCGACGGGTCGGCCGCGCCGCCGCCCTGCGAGACCTTTCCGAACGCTTCGATCATGCCGATCACGGTGCCGAGCAGCCCGAGCATGGGGGCCGCCTGCACCACCGATTCGATCACGCGCAGGTGCCGGTTGATGAGGATCAGCGAGGCCATGGCCGATTGCGTGGCGACCTGCCGGGCGCCGTTGAAATCGCGCGGGTTATGACCGAGCACGTTCATTGCCGCAGCCACCGCCGTCGATACCGGCGAGCGGTCTTCGGCAAGGAGGTGATAGGCCTTCGCCTTGTCTCCGCCGTGCCAGTAGACCATCGCCTGCTGCAGGTTCTTGCGCCGCCCCACGCCCATCCGGGCGAACTGCAGCGCCTTGAAGATCGTCGTCGAAGTTGCGACGATCGACACCAGGAACAGGACGATCAGAACCGGGCCGCCGGACGTCGACAGCTCGCTCATGATGATATCGATCACCGACGTGCCTCCAGCCTGCAGGCCAGATCCCTGGTTACTGCAGCTCCCAGGGGAACTGGATGGTGGTCTTGGAGGATTGGACGATGTCCGCTTCGCAGACCGGCGAGGCCGCTCCATCGCTGCCCAGGCACTCGACGAACTCGTTGATCGAAATGGCGGAAATGTTGTCGCAGGGCTGACCGGCGAGGCCGAACTGCTGCACCTTGGTGCGCCCGACCGGCAGCGGCCGGAACTCGAAGGTGATCAGCGTGGACACCTGGCCGGAGGCGTTTACGATGGCCATGTTGTACGAGCTCTTGTCGATCTGAACGCCGGTGTCGTTCTTGATCACGAAGGTCAGCTGGCAACCGCCCTCAACCGTCTGGGCATTGTTGAGCTGGAACAGGAGCTGGCCACCAGCGGGGGCTGCAGGTGTCTCCTGCGCCGCAGCCGGCAAGGCGCACAGTCCGAACAGGCTCGCTGCGACAACGGCCACAGATTTGCTGAATCTCATCCATCCCTCCGAATGCCGGGAACCGCCCCCTGCGGCGCACGCACCGGCCGGAGTTTAGTCTATTGGCAAAATCGGATGGAAGGAAAGTGCCGAGGAACAAGCATTCGGCACATCCTTGGAGTTGACCGCCGCGCGAACCAAGTCAGCGTCGGCGCTTCGCTCTACCTGATGCGGCGGAGCGGCAGTTGCTGACGGTCAGCGGAAGGAGCCGATGACCCAGAAGCGGTCGATGCGCAGCAGCCGGCGGCTGACCACCTCGGCTGCGGCCTGAGGCGCCTGGGCAACGACGGGGGCAACCGGAGCAGCCTGGGCGGGGCGCACGCGCGGCGCCGGCGACTCGACGGTCTGGTTCATCCAGGGAGCCCAGCTGGCCTCCGCCGAATCCTGCGCCAGAACGGGCGTCGCAGCCGACAGCGCAAGCACAGCGCCGATCACGCAAAGAGTGGTCTTCATCGATTTGCCCTCTTGTGTTTGGCCGGAAGCATGCGCTCGCCGACGGGCTGGGACGATAATACGAAACCTATACGGTGTCGTAAATAACTCCAACGCAACTGCACCGATGCCGCTAACCTATTGCGGGCCCGAGAGAGCAAAAAGGACGGGAAATTGAGAACTCTACCGGCATGTCCGCCTGCCCTTCCAAATTCGAATGCTCCTCCTGCCCGAAGGTTCCTCACCCGCTCTCACCGTCCCAAGCTGCACATTGGCGCGCCATTCGCGGCCCCGTTGATTCGCCGGTCTGCGCCGGCATGGATCGCCCTGCTTCTCGTCCTGCTGGGAGCAACCACCGCCTCCGCCGACTTCTCCGTCTGCAACCAGACCCTCGACGTCGTCAACGTCGCCATCGGCCAGCAGCACGGCGAGGTCTTCCGCACCGAGGGCTGGTGGACCATCGGCTCCAACCAGTGCGCCAACGTCATCCGCGAGGAGCTGCGCACCCGCTACGTTTACGTCTATGCCACCGACGTCTTCGGTCAGACGCTGCTCGACGGCACCGAGGCCATGTGCATCGACGAGGAGAAGTTCACCATCGACACGCCGGGCGCCGACATGGCCGCCAAGGCTCCAGGCTGCTGGACGCGCGGCTACCGCGAAGCGCAGTTCTATGAGGTCGACACCAAGGCCCAGGGCGACTGGCGCCTCTTCCTATCCGACCCACCTGAAGCCAATCCCTGAAACACAAACGCCGCCCCGGAGGGCGGCGCTTTGTGACCGATTGGTTGCGGGGACAGGATTTGAACCTGTGACCTTCAGGTTATGAGCCTGACGAGCTACCGGGCTGCTCCACCCCGCGCCAATCTCGGAAGGTGCGCCGGGCGGGCAGAGCTCGCGTCGGCACGAGGCGTATATAGGGGGTGG
>JAEZBF010000022.1 GCA_023427545.1 Pseudomonadota bacterium | reverse complement strand
GTGCTCGGTGCCGCGGTGCCGCGCGCGCGGCCCGGCCGGGCCACCGCCGCCTCGCTCTCGAAATCGGCGCCCGCTTCCTTGGTAAGGCGCGCGCCCAGCTGGTCGCGGAGCACCCGAGCCTTGACCGTCTCGACCGCGCCGATCGGTATGTCGCCGAGCTGGAACGGTCCGAAGCTGACGCGGATCAGCCGGTTAACCTCGAGGCCGAGCGCACCGAGGACGTTCTTGACCTCGCGGTTCTTGCCCTCGCGCAGCGCAACCAGCAGCCAGACATTGCTGCCTTGCTGGCGCTCGAACGTCGCTTCGATCGGACCGTACTTGACGCCCTCGATCTCGACCCCGTCCTTGAGCTTGTCGAGCGCCGCCTGCGTCACCGTGCCGTGCGCACGCACGCGATAGCGCCGGAGCCAGCCGGTCGCGGGCAGTTCGAGGACGCGCTTGAGCCCGCCATCGTTGGTGAGCAGCAGCAATCCTTCGGTATTGATGTCCAGCCGGCCGATGGAGACGACGCGCGGCAGCCCGTGCTCGGCGAGCTTTTCGAAGATCGTTGGCCGCCCCTCCGGGTCCTTTTCGGTGACCACGAGGCCGGCGGGCTTGTGATAGAGCCAGACCCGCGTGCCCTCGCGCGCGGCGAGCGGGGCACCATCGACCTCGATCTTGTCGTTGGGGGCAACGTTGAAGGCCGGCGTGCGGACGACCTTGCCGTTGACGGCAACGCGACCGTCCTTGATCCAGCCTTCGGCGTCACGCCGGGAGCAAAGCCCGGCGCGAGCCATCACCTTTGCAAGACGATCGCCTTCCGGGGCGGTATCCTCGGCCGTCACTTGAACAGAGCAGAGCGGCCAAGCGCCTGCCGCACGGCAGGCGGGCACCGCTTGTCGGAGAGCGGCACCAGGTCGCCGTTGTCGGCCATGCAGACCATGTCCTGGCCGTTGACCACCGTGAAGTACTCATCGGGCGGCAGGGTCAGCGGGCGCTTGGCGTTGACTTGGGCGCCCTGGAACTTGGCGGTGAGCTGCTTGGCTTCGACGTCGGTCAGCGGCCGGCCGGAAAGGCTGCGCAGGTCGACGACACGCGCATTGCGCAGCCGCCTCAGGTCGTCATCCGTGAGGCCCGATGCATCGATCTGCACGGAAGCGGAATCGGTAGGGATAGCGTCCGGCTGCACGGTCGCGGGCCGAGGCAGGCTTGCGGTGTTCTTGGGCATGACCAGCGGGCCGCGCTTGGTGACCAGCGGCTCCTTGGTTTCCTGCGGGACCGCGCCGAGCCCCTGCAGCGTCGAGGTCATCACCTCGCGCTCGAAGGTGCCGGGGTCGGTCATCGCGTTGGTGCCCTCGACCGTCGTGCAGCCGGCAAGCCCGCCGGCGAGCAGCAGAGCCGCTCCAAAGAGGATACCACGCGTTGTGGCCAGGACGGGCCGCCGTCCGGTCAGCTCAATCTGCATGCGATTTCCCTTAACGTGATCCGCCCCGTCACGGCGCGCTTATACCGCAAGGTTCGAGCTAAGACCAGATTCTGGCAGCAATGCGTTTCACGCCCGCTTGCGCCTGCCGAGCCCCAGCAGATCGAGGATCAGCATCACCACGCCGATGGTGATCGCGGTGTCCGCCAGGTTGAAGATGTAGAAGGAATGCTCCCCCACGTGGAAGTGGAAGAAGTCCGCCACCGCGCCGTAGAGATAACGGTCCAGCGCGTTGGAGAGCGCGCCGCCGATCGCCAGCGCCAGCCCGGCACGGATCAGCGCCGAATCCGCCTTCACCCACCAGATCGCGAGGCCGATCAGCGCTGCGGCGCTGAGGATGCCGAGGGCCCAGACCGGCACCGCGCTCAGCAGCCCGTAGGAGATGCCGGTGTTCCAGACGAGGACGTAGTCGAAAAAACCGGTGACCGGGATGTACTCTCCGCCGCGCCAGTCCGATAGCGTCGCCGGGATCGAGCCGAAGGCGAAGTCGATGCAGTGCGACCCGCCGGGATCGACGCAATCGGGACTGATCGCCAGGGTCTTGTGCAGGCGATCGAGGCCGAAGCCGAGGATGAGCAGGACGAGCGAGCTGAGGTAAGCCCGGGCCCCTCCCTCCCCCTTTTCCGGGACAGGAGAAGCCGGGCTCGCCGTCGTTGCAGGTCGGTCGGAAGGCGACGTCAAGCCGTCAGCCCTGCGGCCTTGCGCTCACGCATCGCCAGGGCGTCGCGCGGAGTGAGGTCGGGGTACTCGGGGTCCGAACCAACCTCGGCACTGACCTTCCACGAGCGGGCGCAGCGCCGCCCCTCCGCCATCGCGAACACCACGGCCACGCCGGGCACGTCGGCAAGCCGGAAGCTCTCCGCAGGCGAGCGATCCGCGCTCACCGATATGTCGGAGGTGATCGCGATCTCGGCGAGGTCGATGCCCTTGAGCGCATACCTCAGCTCGTCGTCGGTGACGAACACAAGCGGAGCCGCCTCGAGCGAGGAGCCGATGCGCTTGTCGCGCCGGGCGATCTCCAGCGCGCCGGTCACGACGCGGCGGACCTCGCGGATCTTCTCCCACTTTTCCGCCAGCGCATCGTCGCGCCAGAGGTCGGTGACTTGAGGAAAGAGCCGCAGGTGCACCGAGGAATCGCTGCCCGGATAACGCTCGAGCCAGACCTCTTCCATGGTGAAGACCAGCACCGGCGCAAGCCAGGCGGTGAGGCAATCGAACAGCCTGTCGAGCACCGTCAGCGCGGCGCGGCGGCGAACCGAGGAGATCGGCTCGCAGTAGAGCGCATCCTTGCGGATGTCGAAGTAGAACGCCGAGAGCTCGATGTTCATGAAGTTGCTGAGCGCGGCGATCACCCGCTTGTAGTCGTAGCCGGCGTAGGCCTCGCGGATCAGCCCAT
>JAEZBF010000011.1 GCA_023427545.1 Pseudomonadota bacterium | reverse complement strand
GTGCCCTTGGCATAGCGCCCGTTGACGACCTTTTCCGCCGTACCCGTCTTGCCGCCCGCCCGGTACCCGGCAGCGAACTTGTTCATCCGCGTGCCCGACCCCTCGAGAGCGTTCAGCCGCATCAGGTAGCGGATGTAGACGCTGGTCTGGGGCTGCACCACGCGCTTGCAGAGCGCCGAGGCATCCTGCTCGGTGCGGTGATAGAGCGTCGGCGGGAACAGGCATCCGCCGTTCACCAGCGCCGCGTAGGCCACCGCCTCGTGCAGCGGGCTGATCGACAGGCCATGCCCGAACGAAGCGGTCGCGGCGACGATCTCCGGCCATTTCTTGGGCACATCGGGGCTGCGCATCTCGGGCAGCTCGAACGGCACCCGGTCGTCGAACCCGAGCTTGTTGAGGAAGGCGCGGAAGTTGTCCTTGCCCAGCGCCTGCATCACCCGGATCGCGCCGATGTTGGAGGAGTACTTGTAGATCTCCGACACGTTCAGCATGCGGTGCTTGCCGTGGAAGTCGTCGATCGTGAAGCGCCCGAAGCGGATGCCATAGCGCGCATCGAAAACGTCGTTGATCCCCACCGCCCCGCTGTCCAGCGCACCCGCGATGGTGATCGTCTTGAACGTCGAACCGAGCTCGAAAATGCCTGAGGTGATGCGGTTGAACGTGCCCTTCTCGAGCGCGCTGACCGGGTTGTTCGGGTCGAAGTCCGGCAGCGACACCATGCCGATCACTTCGCCGGTATGGATGTCGAGCATCACAGCGGCCGCTGCGACCGCGCGGTAGCGTTTCAGCGAGTCCACCAGCTGCTCGTGCATGACGTGCTGCACGCGCATGTCCACCGAGAGCTTGACCGGGGTCAGCTCATTGCCGCGGGCGAGGCCGAGCGACTGCAGCAACGCTACGTCCTCGTTGTCCATGTGCTTTTCGATGCCGGCGATGCCCTGGTTGTCGATGTTGACCGCCCCCAGGATGTGCGCCGCCTCCGGCCCCGAGGGATAGAACCGCTTGCTCTCGGTGACGAAATCGAGCCCGGGGATGCCGAGGCTCAGGATCTTCTCCCGCAGCGCCGGCGTCAGCTCGCGCTTGATCCACACGAACCCCTTGTCGCCCGTCAGCCGGTTGCGCAGCCAGTTGCGGTTGAGCTCGGGCATTACGCCCATCAGCGCTTCGGTCGCCTCGTCCACGTCGACGATCCGGCGCGGCTCGGCAAAGAGCGAGGGCACCCGGATATCGACCGCCATCTCGAGCCCGTTGCGGTCGAGGATCGCCGGCCGCGTCGCGGTGATCACGTCGCGCGCCTGCCCTTCGATCGTCGTGTCGTTGACCACCAGCGCGAGTTGCACCAGCCGGCCCGCAACGATGCCGAAGATCGCAATAAGCGCCGCAATGACCCAGCGGATGCGGTTGCGGGTCAGGTTGCCGCGCGCACGCCGCGAACCGTCAAGCGCAATCGGGGCCGGCCCGTCGGCAGTGATCATCGCCATCGTCTAGGGCTCCACCATGGTCTCGCCGGCCGGGTCGATGCCGTCGGCGAGCGACTCGAAGAGTGCATCGAGCGCATGCGTATCGGGTGGCGGCAGCCGCATCGGCAGGCCGGCAAAGCCGCCGAACTGTTCCTGCTTGACCTGCGCGAGGCCAAGCACGTCCGTATGCCGCGCAACGATCGGCGCAACATGGCTCGGCTGGTTGAGATAGGCCCAGTCCGCTTTTAGCAGCGACAGATCGGCCTCTTGCCGCTCGATCTGCTGCTCGAGCGCCGCCTTGGCGCTCGCGGTTTCCTCGACCGAGTATTTGAGCCCGTAGACGCCGACCAGCGCGGCAACGGACGTGCAGACCAGGATCATATTGAGCGTCCTGATCATGTCGCCCCCCGCCAACCGGGAACCCCGAGCCCCGCACTGCTCACCGGCCTCGCCGGGGTTGCCGAACGCCGCGCGCTCCGCAGCGTCGCCGAGCGCGCCCTCGGGTTGCGCTTCGTCTCCGCCGGTCCCGCCTTGCGGGGGCGCGCCACCTCGACCCAGCGACGCTCGATGGCAGCCGCCTGCGGCAGGCGCCGCGACGCCGCCGGAGCGGTCTTGTCCTGGTCGAGGAAGCGCTTGACGATCCGGTCCTCGAGCGAGTGGAACGTCACCACCGCCAGCCGCCCCTGCTCGGGCAGCAGCCGCTCGGCCGCGAACAGCGCCTCGACCAACTCGTCGAACTC
The DNA here is from genome assembly GCA_023427545.1 of Pseudomonadota bacterium. Classification (GTDB taxonomy): domain Bacteria; phylum Pseudomonadota; class Alphaproteobacteria; order Rhizobiales; family Devosiaceae; genus JAEZBF01. Next base: position 4,764 of record JAEZBF010000011.1, on the reverse strand, counting down.
GGCATTCACGGCGATCCGCAGCGCCTGGAACGAGCGCGTCGCCGGATGCATGTCGCCCGGCCGCCGTCCGATCGCCTTTTCGATCAGCGCCGCCAGCTCCGACGTCGTGGTGATCGGCGCCGACGCCCGGCCGGCGACGATCGCGCTCGCGATCCGCCGTGACTTCCGTTCTTCGCCATAGGCGAACAGCAGGTCGGCCAAAGCCCGCTCATCGAGATGGTTGACGAGGTCGGCCGCACTCGGCCCTTCGGCGCCCATGCGCATGTCGAGCGGCCCCGACCGCATGAACGAGAACCCGCGCCCGGGTTCGTCGAGCTGCATCGAGCTCACCCCGATATCGAGCACCACCCCATCTACCGGCCGGGTCTTCACTAGTTCGTCGAGTTGGGAAAACCGTCCCGGAATAAAGCTGAAGCGCCCCGGGAACTCACGCTCGAGCCCTTCGGCAAAGCGGCGGACGCTCGGGTCGCGGTCGATCGCAACCACCTGCGCTCCCGCCCCGAGCAATGCGCGGGAATATCCCCCCGCCCCGAACGTGCCGTCGACGATCCGCGCGCCTTCGAGCGGCGCCAGCGCCTCGAGCACCTCGGCCAGCAACACGGGCACATGCGGTGCTTCGGGCACGTCGAACTCGCCCATGGACGGCAACTCCACTCCGGCGGCACCGCCGGAACGCTACATAGAACCGCTGACGCGGGGATCGCCTGCACTTTGCGGCAAGCCCCTTAACATTGCGTTTCCCATAGATGGTTCTCGCGGCTGCGGAACGTCTCGTGCGATCCAGTCGAGACGCCCGACCTTCAGCACCGAGTGCACGTGGCAGTTCAATAACCCTCATGGTCGGCCCCCTCATGGCGAGCCTGTCGAGCCACGAGCCACAAACCACGAGGGCGTGCCCCCACCGTTCGGTCCACGCCTTCTCCCCTTCGCGGAAGAAGAGCCTGCCCTCGGGCTTGATACGAGATTGACCACAGGGCGGATGAGGGGGCTCTCAGTCAGCCCACCCGCTCCACACCCACCGCGTCATTCCCGCGAACGCGGGAATCTCCGTTTCCTGCCCTACGAGCCGACAACAGAGATTCCCTGAGTGCACCGAACAAGTGCAACACCTGCTAGGTGTTGCGGCGCTGGGACGACGCTGTGAGCAGTTGAGCCTGCGCGAGCGCGTGGAGCCACCCCCCAGCAGGCGAGCCCCGCCGCCATTCCCCTACCCCCGCGACGGATTCTTCCCGCCCGCATCCACCGGCTTATCCTGCGCCGGCGGCTGCGCCGTGCTAGCCGTCACCCGCACCTTCTTGAGCAGCAGCGTCGGGTCCTTCTCGGCGGCGGCGAAGTCGGCCATCGTCAGTCCCGCTGGATCGAGCGCCGTCGCGGTCACCGTCAGGTGCGGCGCGACGCCGTTGATGAAGTCCGAGATCGCCTGCGAAACGCCCGGTCCCTCCGGCGCACCGGCGAGCCCGATCGCCACCATGCCCTGCGCCATCGCCGCGATGCCGGCACGGAACACGTCCGGTGGCGCGCCCTGCTCGGCCGCGATCATCTCCACCGCCTTGGGCAGCAGGCCCTCGTCGTTGAGCTCCAGCGTCAGCGAGCGGAGCGTCAGCGCCTCGCCGGTCCGCATCGCCAGCGCCACGTCGTCGCCAAAGAGGTCGGCCGTCGCATTCCCCATGATCCCCGAAACGGTGATCGCGCCCGCCCCATCCAACTTGGTCGAGATGCGGTCGACGACGATGGTCTCTGCCTCCCGATCCCAGTGCAGCGCGATCGCGGCATCACCCACAATGTCGCCATAGCCCATCGCGATCAGCGGCTCGTTGTCGGGCGTCGGCGGCAGGACCACATGTAGCCGGTCGAGGGTGGCGCTGATCGTCGCCGGCACGGCATTCACATAGTTGTCGAGCGACAGGTCGAACCCGCGGAAATCGATCTTGTTGCGGGTGCCCCCGCCGGCTGGGTCCGGGATGTCGATCGCAACGTCGGCAATCGAGAAGCCGTCCACCGACGGCACCAGCTTGCGGGCATTGGCGGCCAGCCACTCGAGTGTGAGCTTTTCGCCCTGCGCCTTGATCAGGTCCACCACCGCCGCAAAGCCGACCGGCTTCATCACGAAGTTGCCGAGCTGGACCTTGTCCGACTCGCCGCTGGTGATGTCGAGGCCGCTGTAGGTGATCGTAGGCGTGTGCCCGGTCTCGGGCGCATCCTGCGTGATGCCGCCGAATTTCACAACGATCGGCTTGCCCTCGTCGCTGCCTGAGCAGTCGAGCGGACCATAGCTCGACGGACCGATTTTGAACGCGGTGAGCAGGTCGACATACATCTTGGCGACCGGCACCGCCTCTTCCGGGGGCAGCTCCTCTCTCTCTTTCTCCGGCCTGGCGGATAGACGCGAGATGGTTGCGGTGGTCGCGGGATCGAGCGGCCGCGCCGAGAGCGTGCCGAACTCGATAGTGCCCATCGTGCACGAGATCTCCGGCGTCTTCAGCGAAAAGCCCGCGACCTTCAGCCCGTCATAGACCGGCGCGATCGTCGTGCGGTCAGCGATCTGCACCAGCCCATAAAGCCCCAGCAGCCGGCCGATGTCGACGTTATCCGCGCCCACGCTCCCGATCGAAAAGCTCTCGTTCTCCTTTATCGAAAACTCGACGCCGCCTACCGAGACCGACTGCGCGACCCCGCCGCTGATCCCCTTCAGCGCGACGTCCTTCATGGTCATCTGCGGGAATGGCGCATCCTTGGTCGTCATGGTGATGGTCGGAATGGAGATGCTCTGCGCATCGAGCGTTGCGAGCTTTTCGGCCGATCCCGCCACTCCATCCGCGAAGATCGTGCGGATCGTAGCCTCATCGAGGTTGCCCCCGATCACCTCGACCGAAGGAACCGTCAGCACCGAGGGCTTCTCGCCCGCGATCTCGCGGCTGATGCCGGTTACCGAAAAGTCGGCGCCAAGAGCCGGTCCCTGCATCGGTGGCAGCGCGCAAAGCACCAGCAAACTCGCGCCCCAAAGGGCCCGCTTTCCTACTCGAACCATTGCGCAATCCCTCATTGCTCCGCCCGTTGATCGGGCGCCCGGCGCAGGATGCACAGCCGATTGCGGCGACACAAGCGGCTCGCGTTTAACAATTGCGCGGCCCCGCCCGCTCGCCTAGATGAAGCCAACCCTGAAATCAGAAGTGAGCGAGATCGAGCCCCATGGCCCGCCAGTTCATCTACCACATGCACGGTCTGTCGAAGGCCTAATCCGGCGGCAAGAAGGTGCTCGACAACATCCACCTGAGCTTCTACCCGGACGCCAAGATCGGCGTGCTCGGACCCAACGGCTCGGGCAAGTCGACCCTCCTGCGCATCATGGCTGGCATCGAGAAGGACTTCTCGGGCGAGGCATGGGTCGCCGAGGGGGCCAAGGTCGGCTACCTGCCCCAGGAGCCCCAGCTCGATCCCCAGCTCGATGTCTTCGGCAACGTCATGACTGGCGTCGCTGAAAAGAAGGCGGTGCTCGACCGCTACAACGAGCTGATGATGAACTACTCCGACGAGACCGCCGACGAGGCGACCCGCCTCCAGGACGAGATCGACAGCCAGAACCTCTGGGACCTCGACAGCCAGGTCCAGATGGCGATGGATGCGCTGGGCTGCCCGCCCGGCGAAGCCTCCGTCGACAAGCTCTCGGGCGGCGAGCGCCGCCGCGTCGCGCTCTGCGCCCTGCTCCTGAGCAAGCCCGACCTGCTGCTCCTCGATGAGCCCACCAACCACCTCGACGCCGAGACCACCGCCTGGCTCGAGAAGCACCTGCGCGAATTCCCCGGCGCGGTGCTGATCATCACCCACGACCGCTACTTCCTCGACAACGTCACCGGCTGGATTCTGGAGCTCGACCGCGGCCGCGGCGTTCCCTACGAGGGCAACTACTCCGCCTATCTCGACGCCAAGGCCAAGCGCTTCGCGCAGGAGAAGTCCGAGGACGCCGCCCGCGCCCGTGTGCTCGAACGCGAGCGCGAGTGGATGGGTCAGAGCCCGCAGGCGCGCATGGCCAAGTCCAAGGCCCGCATCCGCGCCTACGACGAGCTAGTCAAGGTCAATGAGGCCCGCACCCAGTCCAATACCGCCCAGATCATCATCCCGCCCGGCGAGCGCCTCGGCCAGAACGTCATCGAGCTCGAAAACATCCGCAAGGGCTACGGCAACCGGCTGTTGATCGACGAGCTCTCGTTCAAGCTCCCGCCCGGCGGAATCGTCGGCGTCATCGGCCCCAACGGCGTCGGCAAGACCACGCTCTTCCGCATGATCACCGGCCAGGAAAAGCCCGACCAGGGCAAGATCACCGTCGCCGACAACGTCCACCTCGGCTACGTCGACCAGTCCCGCGATACGCTCAACCCCAACAAGACGGTTTGGGAGGAAATCTCGGGCGGCAGCGAAATCCTCCTGCTCGGCAAGCGCGAGATGAACTCCCGCGCCTACGTCTCGGCGTTCAACTTCAAGGGCACCGACCAGCAGCAGAAGGTCGGCAACCTCTCGGGCGGCCAGCGCAACCGCGTCCACCTCGCCAAGATGCTGAAGTCCGGCGCCAACGTCCTGCTCCTCGACGAGCCCACCAACGACCTCGACACCGAAACCCTCGCCGCCCTCGAGGAGGCGCTGGAGGAGTTCGCCGGCTGCGCCGTGATCATCAGCCACGACCGCATGTTCCTCGACCGCCTCGCGACCCACATGCTGGCCTTCGAGGGCGACAGCCACGTCGAATGGTTCGAGGGTAACTTCCAGGAC
>JAEZBF010000403.1 GCA_023427545.1 Pseudomonadota bacterium | reverse complement strand
TGTGCCAGTTCCTGCCCGGGCCGGCCTCGAGCCAGGTCGGGATCGCCATCGGTCACCTCCGCGCGGGCTACGCTGGTGCGGTGGCGGCGTGGGTGGGCTTCACCGCTACATCCGTTCTGCTGCTTCTCATCTTTGCGTACGGGCTCGCGCTCTGGCCCGACCTGCTGGGCAGCGGGATCCTGCGTGGCCTGCAGATTGCGGCGCTGGCGGTCGTTGCCCAGGCCGTGTGGCAGATGGCCGTCGGCCAGGCGCCGGACCGCACCCGGCGGCTGGTCATGGTGGTCGCGGCGGTGGCGGTGCTGCTCATGCCCTCGAGCGTGGGGCAGCTTGCAACGCTGGGAGCGGCCGCGATCGGGGGCGCCCTGTTCTGGCGGCGGGCACCTGTGGGGGAGGAGACCGACGGCGCGCCGGCGGTGGGGTACCACAAGCCGGCGGTCGGTTTTCTCGGGGTGTTCTTCCTGCTCCTGATCGTCCTGCCGATCCTGGCCCAGACGGGCGGCGCATGGATGGTCGCCGACAAGTTCTACCGCACCGGCTCGCTGGTCTTCGGCGGCGGCCATGTCGTGCTGCCGCTGCTGCAGAGTGAGCTGGTCGACCCGGGCCTCATCGCATCCGACACCTTCGTGGGCGGGTATGGCGCCGCACAGGCGGTGCCGGGGCCGCTGTTCTCGTTCGCCGCCTATGCCGGCGCGATGCTGCGCCAGCCCCCCAATGGCCTCGCCGGCGCGCTGCTGGCGCTCGGGGCGATCTACCTGCCCTCGTTCCTCCTCGTGCTCGGCGCCCTACCCGTCTGGCGTGCGCTGCGCCAGAACCAGCGGCTGCGCGGCGCGCTGGATATCGCCAACGCCGCTGTCGTGGGTTTGCTGCTCGCCGCGCTCTACGATCCGGTCTTCACGAGCGCCGTGGCCGGCCCGCAGGACCTGGCGCTTGCCATAGCGGCCTTCGCCGCCCTCGCCCTGCTGCGCCTGCCGCCCTGGCTCGTCGTCATCCTGTGCGCGGCGGCGGGCGTCGCACTCCGCTAGGGCCGCCGGGCGACGAGGTCGATTTCGACGAGGGCATCGACCGCGAGCGCGGTGACACCGATTGTGGTGCGGGCCGGCAGGTGGCCAGGCGCGAAGAAGGTCGGCCAGAGCGCGTTGAGCGCCGCGTAGTCGCGCTTGAATTCGGTGAGGTAGATCCGCGCCATAGTGACGTGCTCGAGCCCGAGGCCGACGCCACCGAGCACGATCTTGAGGTTCTCGATCACGCGGCGGGTCTGCGCTTCGATGCCGGCGGGGAGCGGCGCGTCGGGAGCGCTGGGGTCGGTCGGCATCTGGCCGGTGATGAAGACCCAGCCGTCCGCTTCCACCGCGTGGCTGAACGGGGCCACCGGCCGCGGGCCGGAAGCGATCATGTGATGGATGGGCAGGCTCATCGCGATCCTCTTTGTGGCGGGGATACGCTTGGTCTTGCAACCGGCGTTGTCCTGCCCCACTCTAATCCTAAGCGTGCGACACTCTTCAACCGATCGCATCGCCGATTCCCGCCGGAGCGGCGGAAACCGACGTTGGGAGGCGTACGCACATGGAGCTGTTCCACCAGATCTCCGAGTTCATCGGCGGGATCCTGACCGGGGTCTCGAGCAACTACTGGTTGTTCGTGTTCCTGGTGTTTCTCGTCTGCGTCGGCGAGGCCGTGTTCATCGCCGGCCTGCTGGTGCCCTCGCTGCCGATCCTGCTGCTGGTGGGCGGGCTGATCAGCACGCAGAACCTCAACTTCTGGCCGATCTTCTTTGCCGCGACAGCGGGCGGGATCGTCGGCGACGCGATCTCCTACTGGATCGGCTTCTGGCTCAAGGACCGCATCAAGACGATGTGGCCGTTCAAGAACTACCTGCACCTGATCACCCAGGGCGAGGTGTTCTTCGCAAGGCACGGCGGCAAGGCGATCTTCATCGGCCGCTTCATCACCGGGCTCAAGGCCGTGGTGCCGGGTATCGCCGGCATGATGGGCATGAACTGGGGCTACTTCACCTTCATCAATGTCATCTCGGCCTTCGTCTGGGCGGCCTCGCACATCCTGCCGGGCATGTTCCTCAGCGAGTGGCTGAAATCGATCGGGCTCAGCCTCGAGCTGGTGATCTTCTTCGGCGCCATCATCCTGACCGTCGTGTTCCTGCTGATCCACTACTGGAAGCGCATCCTGCTCTCGCTCGCGCCCTACCTCGGCAATCTCGGCAAGGGCATCGAGGCGCGCTGGCGCAGGACCGACGTGGGGCACTAGGCTCGCTCACGAATTATGCACTTGCGTTGCGCCGGGCGCGGACGGAAGCTCGCGTCATGACCACGGCACTTGCCCGCTTATCTGTCCTCGCCCTGTTGCTGCTGGTGCTGCTTGCACCGCCGGGTACGGCGTTTGCCGACGAGGCCGCCGACCGCGCGCAGCTCGACGTGCTCTTTGCGGAACTGCTCAAGGCGCCGGACGCAACGGCCGCGCACACGATCGACCAGCGCATCTGGGAGGTCTGGACCAGTCCATCCGACCCCGATCTTGCCGCCCGCATGGCGGACGTCATCGAGGCGCGGACGATGCTCGACCCCAAGCGGCTGCTCGAGCTGATGACCGCGCTGGTCACCGACTACCCCACCTACGCCGAGGGCTGGAACCAACGCGCCACGCTCTACTTTATGTTGGGTAACTACGAGGCCTCGCTCGCCGACATCGAAAAGGTGCTGCAGTACGAGCCGCGCCATTTCGGCGCCCTGGCGGGACGGGCCTTGATCCACCTGTCGCAGGACAAGCGGGCGCTGGCGATCAAGGACATTCAGCAGGCGCTGCGCGTCCACCCGTTCCTGCCCGAAAAGGAGCTCTTCCCCGAGCTCCAGGAGATGACCCGCATCTAGCGGCCGGAGTTTTCCAATGATTACCGAGAGCGTCGAGCGCGAGGACCGGGGCGGCTCGGGCCGCTACTTCGTCCGCTTCGAGGACGGCACCGAAGGCGAGATGACCTACCGCCGCGTGCGCGACGGCGTCATCGCCATCGACCACACCGGCGTGCCGCGGCACCACCGCGGCAAGGGACATGCGGAAATGCTGGTCAACGCAGGCATTGCCGACGCCCGGCGCGAAGGAACCAAGATCATCCCTCTCTGTTCCTACGTCGAAGCGCAGTTCCGGCGACACCCGGAGTGGGCGGACCTGCGCGCCTGAGCAGATCGCCGCAATTTTAGGAAAATCCTAACCATGATCCGACTTTCCCCTCCCCGGTCCGGCAACCGCGGCGGCGGCTTCCGGTTGTTCTCCGCGAGACGTGTTCGGGGACTGGCCGTGACGACAGTGGATTTCTTCGCCATAGCCTTTGCTGCAAACGCCCTGATGGGCGTTGCGGTGGCCCAGGAGGCCAGCCAGCCTGCCGCGCCCGCTGCCGCCGAAGCTCCCGCGGCGGCAGCGGCGCCGGAAGGGCAGCTGACAGGTGAAGCGATCAACGCTGCGCCGCTCACCGATATTCCCGCCGAATACGCCCCCAAGAAGAATGCTTCCGCAACTCCCGATGCAGGCATCGTTCGCCTGCAGGTGCTGCTCGATCGCGCCGGCTCCTCCCCCGGCGCGCTCGACGGCTTCGCCGGGGACAACGTGCGCAAGGCGGTCCGCGCCTTCGAGGCGATGCTGGGGCTGCCCGTCGACGGCATTCTCGATCCGGACCTCCTTGCGCGGATCGAAACGCCCGACCCGGTTGTCGGCCGCTATACGATCACCGGGGAGGACGCCGAGGACATCACCGGGCCGACGCCATCCGACTACGCGGAAATGGCCAAGATGGAGTTCCTCGGCTACGCGACGGTAGCCGAAAAGCTCGCCGAGCACTTCCACATGGACATCGACCTGCTCGAGGCGCTCAACCCGGGCAAGGAGTTCGTGCCCGGCGAAGAGATCCAGGTTGCGGCTTATGGCCCCGACATCGAGGGTAAGGTCGCCCGCATCGAGGCCGACAAGGAGCTGCGCCAGGTTCGCGCCTATGATGCCCAGGACAAGCTGCTCGCCGCCTATCCGGCGACCATCGGCAGCGAGGACAACCCCTCCCCCTCCGGCACGCACCTCGTCGACGTCGTGGTGCAGATGCCCAACTACACCTACAACCCCAAGATCAATTTCCAGCAGGGCGACAACAAGGACATCCTGACCATTCCGCCTGGCCCAAATGGCCCGGTGGGCAGCGTCTGGATCGACCTGACCGAGCCGACCTTCGGCATCCACGGCACGCCCGAGCCGACCAAGATCGACAAGACCGGCTCGCACGGCTGCATCCGGCTGACCAACTGGGACGCCGAAGAGCTCTCCCACATGGTCGCCAAGGGGACGCCTGTCGAGTTCGTCGGCTAGTAGGTAAGGCTGGACGCGCCCGAGGCGAGGTCCCCCTCGAGCTTCTCCCAAGCGATGGTGGCGCGCGGCGCGCCGGCTGCGTAGGCAGTGACCTCGTAGGGCTGGAACTGCACCTCTAGGCCGTCGTCGGTGAAGTTCCAGCGGGCGGGATCAGTCACCCATTGGGCGATGTCGTCGTCGATGTCGTTCCACATCCCCTCGCCGAGCCGCGCCTTGAGATCCTCGATCGCCAGCGCCGCGAGGTGTTCCGGCCAGGCAGCGCCAGCGAAGATGTCTGCTGCTTCGAGCGCCCTCCCCTCCCTGGTGAGGAAGTGGGGGTAGGTGACGGTGTAGTTCCCGTGCGCCGCGCCGTGGCCGTAGAAGGAGTCCTCGCCCCGCAGCGAAATGCGGTTCGGCTGGGCGGACTCCACGGTAATGGTGATCGCGGTGTCCATGCCCTCGTCGATGCTGGGGTCGGGCGGCTCCTCGCTGGTCTCGGCCTTGGCGGCGCGCGCGAACCGATCCGCCGCCGCAGCGACGTAGGCGTTGAACGCCCTGGCGATGGCGTCGGTGCCGTCGATCCGCGGGCTCGAGACGGTGGTCGTCTCTGGCCTCGCCATCGGATCGGTGCTGGTCGTGGGTTTCACCTTGAAGGTTTCGTCGAGATAGAAGCGCCAGCCCGCGATCATCCGGCTCGCCTCCAGCGCACGGATGCGGTTGTAGAGCTCGGAGTGGAGGCAGTTGAAATCGTCCTCGCCATAGGCCGGGGGCAGCTCGCCGGTCTCGCTGCAGTTGCGCTGCGCGTACTCGAGCCATTGCCGCTGGTTGCGCCGCATCACCTCGACGGCCGGCTTGCTCAGGCCGCCGATCGCCGTGGCGTAGGCCTGCGCCAGCGTCTCATCGAGGGCGCTCAGCTCCGGCTGATCGCAGATCACCTTCTCGAATGCCGTCGACGCCTTGGCGCAGTCGAAGCTGGCGGCAAAGGCGCCCGAAACGCCGAGGAGGAAGAAGGTGAGGACGAGTGCAAGCGGCTTGAGCATGGCGGGTCTCCCGATGGGAATGGAAATACCATCGGATTGGGCGCGAGTGAACTCTGCGGCTGTCGGAGCCCTTTTTCCCTAGCCACCCACACCGAGTCGTCCCCGCGAAGGCGGGAATCTCTGTTGCTGTGAGGTGAGGTGAGTAACGGAGATTCCCTGAGTTCACGGGAATGACCCGTGAATTGGGACAGGTTGGTAGTAACTGCGCGACCCACCATCCGCGCTTCGGGCACCCTCGGATCAAGCCCGAGGGCAGGTCCTTCTCCCTCAAGGGGAGAAGGCGTGACTGCGAAGTTGTGTATTGAGCCGCCGTAGACCAGTCGCGGGGTGGTCGGGTCAGCGCAGAAACGTCGCGACTGCCTCGAGCTCGGTCTGCGCGACTTCGTGGCCGCCGGGATGCCAGGCGATTTCGGCGGCGGCACCCTGGGCGAGGAAGTAGTCGAGGAGGGCCTGGCTGGCGGCGGGTGGGCAGATCGGGTCGCGGCGCCCGGCGGTTATGAGGATGCGCTTGCCGGCGAGGCCGGGCTGCGGCCGCGGGGTGAACGGGATCAACGGGTGCATGAGGACGGCGGCGTCGAACAGCTCGGGCGCCTCGAACAACACCGAAGCGAGGATGTTGGCGCCGTTGGAATAGCCGAGCCCCGCAACCAGCGCCGGACGCGGTTCGGCATGGGCGGAAACGAAGTCGCGCATTCGCCCGGTCGCCCGCGCGAGGTCGGCCATATCGTAGACGCCCTCGCCGGTGCGCCGGAAGAAGCGGGCGGCACCGGCTTCGGAGACATCGCCGCGCGGCGAGACCAGCCGCGCAGCCGGCATGAGACTGCGGCCGAGCCCGAGCAGCTGGGTCTCGTTGCCACCGGTGCCGTGGAAGAGGAAGAGGAGCGAGGCGCCGGGCGCGCCCCCCTCTTCGGCGAAGGTGTAGAGGTCCTTGCTCATTGCTAGCCCTCCAGCGGCTGGAGTGTCTTTTCGAGCCGGCTGCGCAGGTGCTCGTGCTGCCTGGGCAGCCGCAGCGCCTCACCAAGATGGGCGGTGTCCTCGTCGCGGTCGAAGCCGGGTTCGTTCGTCGCGATCTCGAACAGCACCCCGCCGGGCGTGCGGAAATAGATCGCGTAGAAATAATCGCGATCGATGACCGGCGTGACGTTGTAGCCGGTGTCGAGCAGCGCCTTACGCACCTCCAGCTGCCTGGCACGGTCCTCGACGGCGAAGGCGATGTGGTGCACCGATCCGGCGCCGAGATCGCTCCGGGCCACCTCAGGAAGGGTCTCGATGTCGATGACATGGGCGCCATTGCCGCCCGGTCGCACCAGCCGCTTGATGCCGCCCGAAGTGTCGGCCGCCTCGTAGCCCATGAACCTCAGCAGCTCCTCGGTTGCACCGGCGTCGCGGAGGCGCAGCGCGGCAGAATGGAAGCCGCGGATCGCGGTGTCCTCGCCGATGCCGCCGCCGGTCCACGGCACACGCGGATCGTCGTCGGTTTCAACGAGCGCGAGGCTGTCGCCCTCAGGCGCGCGGAAGCGGAGGCGCGGCTGGCCGAAGCTCTCGTCGCGAGTGAAGTCGCCTATGCCTTCTGCGGCGAGGCGCTGCTCCCAGAAGCCGAGCGAGCCCATAGGCACCGAGAATACGGTGGTGCCGACCTCGCCGGTGCCGGGACGGCCACGGATGATGTTGGGGAACGGGAAGTGCGTCATCACCGTGCCCGGCGTGCCCTGCGCGTCGCCGTAGTAGAGGTGGTAGACGCTGGGTTCGTCGAAATTGACGGTCTGCTTCACCCGCCGCAGCCCCAGCGTTTTGGTGAAGAACGCATTGTTCAGCGCGGCATCGCGTGCCATTGCGGTGACGTGGTGCAGTCCCTTGATCTGGTCGAGCATGTCGAACTCCCCGCCGGCGATCCGGCGCTTGTGCCGTGCTCCTGATATGGCACCGCATCGTGCGAGTGGAACCAGTCGCCTAGCGCAAGGACCGTCACACGAAACGAAACAATGCAGCTCAGCCGTTCGGCAGGCTAGACCAGAACGGCGTGCTTGACCCGGCCCTTGTCGCCGAAGACGCGGAGATAGCGCTCGATTTCCTTGGACTCGCCAGTGGCCTTCAAGGGGTTGTCCGAGAGCTTGACGGCAGGGCGGCCATTCGCCGAGCTGACCTTGCAGACCAGCGAGATCGCCTTGAGCCCGGCATTGGGCCGCGGCGCGCAATCCTCGAAGTCGTTGGTGAGATTGGTTCCCCAGCCGAAAGCCATTCGCACCCGGCCCTCGAAGTGCTTGTAGGTCTCGATGATGGCGTCGACATCGAGCCCATCCGAGAAGATGAGGAGCTTCTCGCGCGGGTCCTTCCCCCGCTCCTTCCACCAG
>JAEZBF010000003.1 GCA_023427545.1 Pseudomonadota bacterium | reverse complement strand
CACGGTGATCGCGACCGGCGTCGTCATGTAGCCCGAGAACAGGTAGTTCGAGGGGCCGTCCTGGATGGCGCGTCCACCATGGATATCCAGCGCGTCGTTCACCCGGTCGCGCATCGCATCGGTCGTGCGGTACTTGAGGATTGCGGAGATGACTGCCGGCTTCTGTCCCTCATCGACCATCGCTGCGGTGAGCGACCGGCCCGCCTCGTACATATAGGCGTCCTTGACCAGCCGGCTGAGCGGCGCTGCAACGCCCTCCATGATGCCGACCGGAATGCCGAACTGGCGGCGGACCCGCGCGTAGGCCGAAGTCACCCGCAGGGACTGTTTGATCGAGACCGAGCCGATTGCTGGAAGCGAGATGGCGCGGCCGGTCGCGAGGCACTCCATCAACATGCGCCAGCCCTGCCCGGCGTACTCCAGACCGCCGATGAGGAAATCCATCGGGATGAAGACGTGGCTGCCCTTGGTCGGCCCGTTCATGAACGCGGCGCGTGCGGGGAAGTGCCGCCGGCCGATCTGCACGCCCGGATGATCGGCCGGGATCAGCGCCAGCGTGATCCCCAGGTTCTCTTCACCGCCCAGCAGGTTCTCGGGATCGTGCAGGTGGAAGGCGAGGCCGAGCAGCGTCGCGACCGGCGCGAGCGTGATGTAGCGCTTGTCCCACGTCAGGCGCACACCCAGCGTCTTGCGCCCCTGGTAGACGTCGTAGGTGACGATGCCGATATCGCGCATGCCTGCAGCGTCGGAGCCGGCATGTGGACCGGTGAGCGCAAAGCACGGGATCTCCGCGCCCGTCGCGAGGCGATGGAGATACTTCTCCTTCTGTTCGGGCGTGCCGTACTTCTCGAGGAGTTCGCCCGGCCCGAGCGAGTTGGGCACCATGACGGTAATGCCCGCCGCGACCGAGCGGCTCGCAACCTTGCTGACGACGAGCGATTGCGCCTGCGCCGAAAAGCCGAGGCCGCCATATTCCTTCGAGATCAGCATCCCGAAGAAGCTGTTGTCCTTAAGGAACTGCCAGACCTCGGGCGGCAGGTCCATCCGGTTGTTCCGGACGTCCCAGTCGTCGATCATGGCGCAGAGCTGGTTGACCGGCCCGTCGAGGAACGCCTGCTCTTCGGCCGTCAGGGCCTGCTTGTGGATATCGAGCAGGTGCTCCCACCGCGGCCGGCCGGAGAACAGCTCGGCATCCCAGCCAACCGTGCCGGCATCGAGCGCCTCCTGCTCCGTGCGCGAAACGCGCGGCAGCATACGCCGGACCAGCCCGTACATCGGCCGCGAGACGACCAGCCGCCGGACCGCGCCGACGCAGAGAAGCAGCAGGATTGCGCCGGGGAGTAAGGCTAGAACCCAACCTGCGGTCCCGGTGTCCACGGACACGCCGGCGATATCGATGCAGAAGCGCGACAGCACACCCAGCACGAGCGCGACTACCGCCCATTGCCACAGCGGCGCCTGCCGCATTGCCAGCACCGCAAGGGCGACAAGACCGATTACGACCAGCGCCAGAGCCAGCACCGACTCTCTCCTTGCTGCGGCAGGCCAGTTTAGCCCTGTGCCAGCTTCCATCAAGGAGAATAGGAACGGTTGACGTATACGTCAAGCAGGCGTGCCAAATGCAACCTGATTTGTGCCTCGCGACCCCGCCGCCAGGCTTTGACCCTTAGGGAAGGCCGTGGAATAGTCCTGCGCAACGACGCAGAACACGTGCGCGAGGGGAGAAGGACCAGGATGACGACGCTTGAACCGGCCGTGGAGCACGCGCGCCCCTGGGTAACGCACTACCCGCCCGATATCGTCTGGGACGCCGAGATCGACACCACCCCGGTCCATGAGCAGGTGCTCGCCATCTGTGGCCGCCATCCCGACCGCGTCGCGCTCGATTTCCTCGGTAAGGAGACCCGCTTTGGCGAGATGGGAAAGGCCATCACCGCCTTTGCCGGCGCGCTTCAGAAGGACTTCGGCATCGGCAAGGGTTCGCGTGTGGCGCTGATGCTGCCCAACACGCCCTTCTACGTCATCGCCTACTACGGCGTGCTTCGTGCCGGCGCGACGGTCGTCAACTGCAATCCGCTCTACACCCTGCCCGAACTGAGCCACATCACGTCGAACGCAGGCGCTGACCTGCTGGTCACCCTCGACCTCAAGCAGATTTTCGACAAGGCCGAAGCATTGGTGAAGGCCGGGCATGTCAAGCGGGTGATCGCCTGCCACTTCCCCGACGCATTGCCGCTGGTCAAGAAGGTCCTCTACAGCATCGCCAAGCGCAAGGATCTCGCCGATCTCCGCGCCTCCCCGATCGCCGGCAGCATCGACCGCTTCAATCGGGTGATCGCCCGCCATCATGTGCCCGAGCCGGTGACGATCGATCGCGAGCGTGACGTCGCGGTGCAGCAGTACACCGGCGGCACCACCGGCCAGCCCAAGGGGGCCATGCTCAGCCACGCCAACATCTCGGCCAACATGAGCCAGATCGACAAGTGGGGCTGCGGGCTGTTCTATCCGCCCACCAAGGTGGTCGCGGTCCTGCCGTTCTTCCACATTTTCGCGATGACCGTTTGCATGAACGTGCCGCTCTGCAACGGTGCGCAGGTAGTGATGCTGCCCCGCTTCGAGCTGGGACCCCTGCTCGATCTCATCACGCGTACCGGTGCCAATGTGCTGCCGGCGGTCCCGACCCTGCTGGGCGCGATCGCTCGGGGCAAGGACGTCAGCGAGCGCATCAAGAGCCTCGAAGTCGCGGTATCGGGCGGTGCTGCGCTGCCCAACGAGGTCCGGACCGCATTCAGCAAGGTTTCGCAGGCCCTGCTCGCCGAAGGCTACGGCCTCACGGAGGCATCCCCGGTGGTCTGCTGCTCGGCTCTGCGGGTGCCGGGCAAGCCGATGTCTATTGGCCAGCCGGTGCCCGCCACCGACATCCGCTTCGTCGACATAGACACTGGCCAAGTGGTGCCCCAGGGCGAGCGTGGCGAGCTCCAGGTCAAGGGCCCCCAGGTCATGCTCGGCTATTTCAACGACCCGGACGGTAGTTCAACCGCCTTCATGGATGGCTGGCTGCGGACGGGCGATGTCGGCTACATCGATGATGAGGGCTATGTCTTCCTCGTCGACCGCATCAAGGACCTGATCATCTGCTCGGGGTTCAACGTCTATCCCCGGACGATCGAGGAAGCGCTGGCCGGGCATCCGGCCGTCGACGAGAACAACGTGATCGGCGTGCCCGACACCTATCGCGGCGAGGCGCCCGTCGCCTATGTCAAGCTGAAGGAGGGCATGACGGCCGACGAGAAGGAGCTCAAGAGCTTCCTCGCCAAAAAGATCAACAAGCTCGAGATGCCGCGCGAGATCATCTTCAAGGATAAGTTGCCGAAAACCTTGATCGGCAAGCTGAGCAAGAAGGAGCTGCGGGAGGATTATGCCGCCCGCGGGAAGGACAAGGCGCATGAACCGGCCTGAGCAGGAAAATCGCGACCTCTTCGCGATCGCCGACCTCGCCAGTGAGTTCGGCATCTCGACCCGCGCAATCCGGTTCTACGAGGCCAAGGGCCTGCTCAAGCCCGAGCGGGTAGGCGGTACCCGCGTTTTTCGGCGACGCGACCGCGCGCGGCTGATGCTGATCCTGCGGGGCAAGCGGCTCGGCTTCTCGCTTCGCGACATATCGGACTATCTCAGCCTCTACGACGCGGACCGCACCCAGCGCGCCCAGGTAGAACTGCTGATCGAGATGGTCGACAACCGGCTCGAGCTGCTCGAGCAGCAGCTCACCGATCTGCAGACGACGATCGCCGAACTTCGCGAAATCAGGCAACTCGCAACGGAGGCGGCAGCGCGCGGGCGATGAGCAACGATCCGGCCGCTCCGCTCGATAAGCGCGGTCAGTTCATCGCCACCCGCAAGCGCGAACTCTTCGCCGCCCTCGATACCGACTTCAACCTCACCGAAATCCACGGCGAGGCACCCGAGCAGCTCTATCGCCTGCTCAACGCGACTATCCACCACGAGTTTCTCGACGAGCTCGAGCGGCTGCACGAAGCATATTGGCACCTCGATCCGGGCCGCTCGGCTGGGCCCACCCCCGATCCCGATGCCGCCTATGCCGCGCTGTCGGAAAGCCTCGAACGGGTGCTTCAGAGCGCCAACTTCGAGGAGGTCCACCCAGAACTGGTGGAGCGCGCATCGACCCAGGCGGGCCGTATCCGCTACCCGGTTCGCAACGGCGTCGCCGATTTCCGCGCCGTGCGCCTCTTTCGCCGCGGCGCCCACACGGAGCACGTGGTCCGGCGCTACTTCTTTGGCCTGCGCAAGCGCGACGTGCCGATCGAGGTTTACGACGAAGTCGTTCTGTTCGCGGCGCTCAAGGCCGACCCGCCACCCG
>JAEZBF010000395.1 GCA_023427545.1 Pseudomonadota bacterium | reverse complement strand
ACCGCCGCGCCCAGCAGCACCGAATCCACGCCCGCGCGGAAGCCCTTCGCCGGCTGCGAGAGGACCAGCCGGCCACCCAGAAAGGCGTCGCGCGTCAGAGTTTCGTGTTTTACATTGGGCACCGGCTGGTCTAGGGACATCGCGCAAAATCCGCGGGCTGGCTGCCCGTAGGCAGTATAGTGCCGAGGCGCCCGGCTCAACATCCCTCCGCCGGTCGCAGCAACGAGGAGCCGATGGTGTTTTCGCAGCCAATCGCCGCCCAGGAGCCAACGGGCGCCGGCGCTCTCGATCGGCTGCTGGCGGCGACTCATGCCGACATGGCACGCGTCAACGCGATGATCCTCTCGCGCGCGCAGTCGCACGTCGAGACGGTCCCAGCCCTCGCCCGCTATCTCATCGAAGCCGGCGGCAAGCGCCTGCGGCCCATGCTCTGCGTCGCCTCGGCGCAGCTGTTCGGCCGCTCGACCGGCACGCACATCAACTTCGCGGCCTCGGTCGAATTCCTGCACAACGCGACCCTGCTCCACGACGACGTCGTCGATGAGAGCGAGATGCGCCGCGGCCGCCCGGCGGCGCGCGTCATCTGGAGCAACCAGGCCAGCGTGCTGGTGGGCGATTTCCTGCTCGGCCAGGCCTTCATGATGATGGTCGAGACCGGCGATCTTGCTTCGCTTGCGGTGCTGGCCAAGGCGTCGTCGATCATCGCCGAAGGCGAAGTTTTCCAGCTCGAGCGTACGCGCGATCTCGAGACGACGCCCGAGGACTACGACGAAGTCATTCGCGCCAAGACGGCGACGCTGTTCGAAGCCGCCTGCGAAGTCGGTGCAATGTCCGGCGGCGCCGACGCACGTGGACGCGAGGCGCTCAAGCAGTACGGTCACGAGCTCGGCTGCGCCTTCCAGCTGGTGGACGACGTGCTCGACTACCGCGGCGAGAGCGGCGCCATGGGCAAGAATACGGGCGACGACCTGCGCGAGGGCAAGATGACCCTGCCGGTCATTCTCGCGCTGCAGGCGGCCAGCCCATCCGAGCGCGAAACCATCGTCGCAGCGCTCGGCCACGCAGATGCGTCCGAAGCGTCGCAACGCGCCGTCACCGCGATCCTCGAGCGCCACGGCGCACTTGAGCGGACATTGGAGCAGGCCGAGGACCATGCCCGCCGCGCCCGCGAAGCGCTGCGCTCCCTGCCCGCCTCCGAGCTCAAGACCACCCTCGCCGACATCGCCGGCTTCACGGTCTCGCGGGCGTACTAGCGCGCAATGCCACGCCCGCGTGGTTCGACAGGCTCACCATCGGGGCTACTGAGCGTTGGTGAGGACCTCATGGTGCCCCTCATGGCGAGCTTGTCGAGCCACCAACCACGAGGTCCGGGCACGCCATCACTCCGGCAGGATCACCGGCGCAGCGGCCACCCAAAAGCCCGGCGAGCGTGCGCGCAGGTCGTGAGCCGCCTGATGCGCCTGCGCACTCGAGCCGAAAAGCCCGAACACCGTGCCCCCACTCCCCGTCATCCGCGCAAGGACGCAGCCCTGCGTCCGCCCCATCGTCTCGATCAGTTCGCCGATCACCGGCAGCAGTCGGATAGCGGGGGGCTGAAGGTCGTTGCGGGTCTCCTCCAGCCAGAGCGCGAGCTCGGGACGGGTGAGCGGTTGCGGTAAGGCCGGTGGCGGCGGGTTGTCACGCTGCTCAAGGCGGCGGAAGACATCGGCGGTAACCACCGGCTGCAGCGGGTTGACCAGCACGAGGTGGCAGGCGGGGAAGCTCCGGACCGGGGTGACGATCTCGCCGACGCCCCGAAGCTCGAGCGGCCGCGAGATGAGGCAGGCGGGAACATCCGCACCGATACTCGCGGCGAGTGCGGTGAGTTCGGACAGCGGAACGGACCGTGGGGCGAGGCCAGCCAGCAGGCGCAGCACCGCGGCGGCATCGGCGGAGCCGCCGCCGAGCCCTGCCGCAACCGGCAGGTTCTTGCGCAGCGCAAGCTTCAGCCCGCCCTTGATCGCCTCCGGCCACCGCTGGCGGAACGCCGCCACCGCACGGCTGACGAGGTTCGCCTCGCCATTCGAGAGGCCGGTGGCGAACGGACCGGCGATGGTCAGGCTGTCGCGCTCGGCAGGTGTCGCGTCGAGCTCATCGGCAATATCGGCGAAGACCACGAGGCTGCGCAGCTCGTGATAGCCGTTGGCCCTGCGGCCGACGACGTGCAGCGCCAGGTTGATCTTGGCCGGCGCCGCCTCAGTCGCGATCACGCTATTGCGCTGACGCCTGGGTGCTTGGCTTGGGCGCTTCGACGATGGGCTTGCTGTCCTCGTCCACCGGCGCGGCATCGAGTCCGCCGGCGAGCTTGGGCGCGACGCGTGCCTTGACCTCGCCCTTCTCGTCCATCGATGAGGCGACGGTCCACTGGAACCGCGCCTCGAGCTTGCGGTCGACACGCCAGTAGGCGTCGCCGAGGTGGTCGTTGATCTCGGGATCGTTGGGCAGCAGCTGCACCGCCTGCTCGAGCACCTGCACCGCTTCCTTGTAGCGGCCGAGGCGGTAGAAGGCCCAGCCCAGGCTGTCGATGATGTAGCCATCGTTGGGCGCCGCGCTCACCGCCTTCTGGATCATCTCCAGCGCGCGGGTGAGGTTGAGGCCCTTATCGACCCAGCTGTAGCCGAGATAGTTGAGCACCTGCGGCTGGTCGGGGTTCAGGTCGAGGGCCTTGAGGAAGTCCGCCTCGGCCTTGGGCCATTCCTTGTTGCGCTCATAGGCAATGCCGCGGACGTAGTAGAAGCGCCAGTCCGCCGGGGTCTTCCCTCCCGTGATCTCGAGCGCCTTGGTGTAGGTCGCTGCGGCTTCGGCGTAGCGCTCGTCGTCACGGTAGAGATCGCCGAGCACGGACACCGCGTCGAGATCGTTCGGACGGGAATTGATGATCGCGGTGAGGCTGCTGATCGCCTCGGCCCGGTTCCCCATGGCGTCGAGGTTCTCGGCCTGACGGACCGTCGCAAGCGGCTTCATCGGGGAGGTGGAGGGGATCACCTCGTAGAGGGAGTTCGCCTCGTCGTGCTGGTCGCGCGAATCGAACAGCTCGGCCAGCGACATCGCGACGATGTCCGACTGCGGGTCGAGATACATGCCGAGGCGCAGGAACATGGCCGCATAATCCGCGCTCTGGTCGCGCGAAAGGGCGATGCCGATCGAGTGGAACATCTCCGCCGCGCCGGACTGAACGTCGTCGGCGAACTTGCCGGGGCGCTCCTTCTTCTGGAGCGCCTGCTTCACTGCCGTAACCAACGGATGCGTCGCGCCGGTCGATTCGAACTTGCCGATGATGCTGAGGGCTTCGTCGAACTTGCCCGCATTGCCGAGCATGCGCGCGTAAGCCTCGACCAGGCGCGCGACCTGCGGGTCGGCGTCATAGGCGGCCATCATCAGGTTGCTCGCGGTCTCGGCGTCTCCCGCCACGTCAGCCATGAGCGCGCGGTGGAAGACGAGGAAGTCGGCAAGGCCCTCGTCGCTCATCTTGCCGAGGATGTCCTCGGCCGCCTTGAGCTTGCCGTCACCGACCATTGCCCAGGCATGAAGGATGGTGGCGGTCAGGCCGGGAAAGGTATCGGTGCCGACGTTGGCGAGTTCCGTCTCGACCCGGGCGTATTGGCCGTTCTTAAGCTCGACCGTGGCGATGACGAGATGGGCGACCTCGTTCTGCGCGTCGATCGCCAGAAGCTTCTTGGCCATCTCCGCGGATTCTTCGACCCGGCCATCGGCAGCGAGCGCAAGGACGGCCCTGCTGACGACGAACGGGTTGTCCGCTTCGGAGTTCGCGGCTTCCTGGAGGAACGTCGCGGCGTCGCCGGTGCGCAGGTCGTTAAGCGCCTGCTGGCCGGCAAGGTAGCCCGACGTGGCGCCGATTTTCTGCTCCGCGAGCGCGGGCGAGAGCAGGCCAGCGCTGAGGCT
This sequence comes from Pseudomonadota bacterium, assembly GCA_023427545.1. Lineage (GTDB taxonomy): Bacteria > Pseudomonadota > Alphaproteobacteria > Rhizobiales > Devosiaceae > JAEZBF01. Next base: position 1,202 of record JAEZBF010000395.1, on the reverse strand, counting down.
CACCGAGGCTATCAGGGCCAGCGCAAGGCGGGAAAGGTGGCGCAGGTTTTGGGTCACGAGGACTGGAACTCCATGAGCGGCCGTCAGGCCGAGCGGTGTTGGCGCAAAGATTGTCTATTTTGCGACTTGCGAGCAAGCCGCGGCGCGCCGGCGAGGCGCAGCCGAAGCAGCAGCATAGAGCATTCGCGGGCGTAACGCTCCAATCACATGCCGCTGTAGTTGGGCCCGCTGCCCCCTTCTGGAGGCACCCAGGTTATGTTCTGTGCGGGATCCTTGATGTCGCACGTTTTGCAGTGGACGCAGTTGGCCGGGTGGATGCGGAAGACCGGTGCGCCGTCCTCCGTCGCGAGCTCGTAGACACCTGCCGGGCAATAGAGGGGGGCCGGCTCGCCATACCGTGGAAGGTTGTCGCGCACCGGGACGGCGGGATCGGCCAGCCGAAGATGGACGGGCTGATCCTCGTCATGGACGATGCCGGCGAGGTACACCGCTGCCGAGCGGTCGAATGTGGTCACGTTGTCCGGGCGCGGGTAGGTGAGCGGTTGCGCCTCTGCCTTGGGCGCAAGCGCGGCGTGGTCGGCCTTGCGATGCTTCAGAGTTCCGAGGGGCGAGCCGCCGAAGATGGTGTTGCACCACATCTCGGCCCCCGACAGCATCACACCCAGGCGCGTGCCGAAGCTCGCCCACAGCGGCTTGACGTTGCGGACGGGGTAGAGCTCGGCACGAATTTCCGGATGGACCTCGAGGTCCAGAAGATCGTTGGCGCGGCCAGCGGCAATAGCCGACGCCACCGCGTCTGCCGCCTGCATGCCGGAGCGGATCGCGTTGTGGATACCCTTGAGCGCCGGAACGTTCATGTAGCCCGCAGCGCAGCCGATCAGCGCGCCACCGGCAAACCCGAACTGCGGGATCGACTGCCAGCCCCCCGACGTCAGCGCCCGGGCGCCGTAGCTGATGCGCGTCGCGCCCTCGAGAAGCCGGGCGATGGACGGATGCCGCTTGAACCGCTGGAACTCGTCGAACGGGGAAAGCGTGGGGTTGGCGTAGTCGAGGTGCACCACTAAGCCGAGATAGATGCGCCGGTTGGCGGCGTGGTAGCAGAAGCCACCGCCGCTGGTGCGGTCGTCGAGCGGATAGCCGAGATAATGGTCGACTCGGCCGGCCTCGTGCAGAGATTCGGGAATCTCCCAGATCTCCTTGAG
>JAEZBF010000389.1 GCA_023427545.1 Pseudomonadota bacterium | reverse complement strand
CGGCGGCACCGGGTCCAGCGCCGATGAAGTAGACGGTCATTGGGGGGCCTCGGCAGTGGGTTTGCTGGGGTAGCCGCGGGGCGTGTAGGCGAGAAAGCGGCCATCGCCACGCTGGAAGACGCGCGAGGTCGAGGCACCGACGAGCACGATGGTGAGCATGTCCACTGAGCTCGGGTCGAAGTCAGCGAGGGTGGTGACCGTCACCTGCTGATCCGGCCGGCCGAGGTTTCGAGCGACAATCACCGGCGTGGTAAGGGGGCGGTGCTGCAGCATTATGCCTCTGGCGACATTGATTAATTCGGTGCGGCGACCTGAGCGCGGGTTGTAGAAGGCGGTGACGAAATCGCCACGCGCTGCCGCGTCGAGACGCTGCAGAATGGTGCCGCGCGGGGTGAGCAGGTCCGAGAGCGAGATGCAGCAGAAGTCGTGTCCGATCAGCGCGCCGGCAGCAGCGGAGGCCGCTTGCACGGCGGAGATGCCGGGGTGGACCATCAGCGCGACGCGGCGGGCGGCGGCCGAGATGCTCGGCCCTTCGAGCAGTTCCATCGCCAGCGCGGCCATGGCGTAGATCTGGGGATCGCCGGAGCAGACCAGGGCGACGGTCCGGCCGGCGGCAGCCAGTTCGAGGGCGTGGCGGACGCGCTCGGTCTCCTCGCCGAGGGGGAAACGATGCTCGTTCTGGCCGTGGCGGAGGTCGGAAATGAGGTCGAGATAGAGGCCGTAGCCGACCCAGTCGGAACTCGTCTCAAGCGTTGCGACGGCGCTGGCCGTTCGCTGGCCGACGTTGCCCGGGCCGATGCCGACGAGATGGAGGACACCGGGGGCGCGACCCAGAGTTGCCGGATCGAGCGGCGATGGGGCGATGCCGATGGCGCAGGTGGCGCGGCGGGACTTCTGCTTTTCCACGGCGAGCGCTCCCACCTTGAGCGCGGCGGCTTCGGCAACGCCGGGCGTGCCGGTTTCCGCTTCGACTACGGCACTGGGGTTTGGGAGCCGGTCCCGCTCGGCGGCGAGCTCCTCGGCAGTGAACAGACGGAGGGGGACGCCGAAGTGCGCAGCGGCGGCGTGGAGAGCGGGTTCATCGGCCTTGATGTCGATCGTGGCGATGGCTGCGAGGCTCTGCGAGGGTAGGGCGGCGCGAGCGAGGGTGTGCTCAATCAGCGCGATGACCTCGGAGGGATCGGCGCCGCGCTCACAGCCAACGCCGGCAACGAGGTTCCTGGCGATATAGACCAGCGGGTCCGGTCCTGCGGCAACGGTATAGCCGGCCTCGTGCAGCCATGCGGTCTCTCCGGCTGCGGCTACCGGCTCGCCTCGCAGGGCGGCAGCCATGGCGCGCTTCGCCCCGGCGGGATTGGAGAGAACGATGCCGTCGGGGGGCTCGTCGAGGCCGCGGGTGAAGCGGGCATCGGAAGCCGTGGTGATGGCGGCGGTGCCGCCGAGCGCGGCGGCGAGTTCGCGTGCCATCCGGTTGGCGCCGTGATGACCGCCGAGCAGCGGCACGACGTGACGGCCATCGGTGCTGACCGCGAGCACGGGAGGCTCGGTGTGCTTGTCGTCGAGGAGGGGTGCGAGGAGGCGGATCAGGATACCCGAGGCACAGATGCCGATGATCGGGGTGTTGGACCGGAAGAGCTGGGACAGCAGGGTGCGGGCGTCGGCGCCACCAGGGCCGCAAGGATGCACCACGCCGTCGACAAGCGCTGCGACCCGTTGCGCCAGCTCGGCGCCGGAGACAGTGAAGGTGATGATCGCGGGCCTCATCGCCATGCCTCCGCTCCGGTGTAGCAGAGGATGGTCGAGAAGTAGGGGGCAGCGCTTGCGTCCGCGAGCGGCACGAGCCGCTGGTGGGGCGTGGTGGCATGCTCGACGACCACGGCGTTAACGGCGTGCCCGGATTCGGTGAGCAGCGCGCGGACACGGGGGAGGTGCCGGCCGATCTTGATCAGCGCCACGGCCGCAGCTCCGGTGAGTTCGGCGCGGATGGCGTCGTTGGGCAGCGGCGCCGGGATGACCTTGAGGACGTCATTGCGGGCGGCCAGCGGGCGTCGCGCAGCAGCTGCGGAAGCGGTGATGGACGTGATCCCCGGGATGACCTCGATGCGGGCGGAACCGGCGAGGCGACCGAGCAGATACATGGCCGAGCCATAGAACAGCGGATCGCCCTCGCAGAGCCACGCGACGTCCCTGCCCTGCTCCAGATGGCGCCGGATGGCGGCGGCGGCCGCATCGTAGGCGAGCTGCGCCGGCTCGCGCGCCAGCTCGATGGGGAGATCGAGCGGCAGGTGCTCGGCCGCGGCGTCGAGGTGCTTTGCCGCGATATCGAGGGCAAGCGTGGCGCCGTCGCCGGTCCGCGGGTAGGCCACCACGTGGATCGCACCGAGAACGCGGGCCGCCTTGAGCGTCAGCAACTCGGGATCGCCTGGGCCGACGCCGACCAGGAACAGGGTGCCGGTCATGGCTTTGTCACCCAGAACTGCGTCACCGGGAGCTTGGGACGGAAGGCGCGATGTCCGCCGATGCTGTAGAGGGTCGCGACGTCGATCCGGCAGAGATCGCCGTGGAGCTGGTCGTGCAGCGCAAACAGCGCCCGTTCGCCCTCGATGGTCACCGCGTTGGCCACCAGCCGGCCAGCCGGCTTGAGCGCGGCCCAGCAGGTCTCCGCCACGGCGGGATCGTCGAGACCGCCGCCGATGAAGATTGCGTCGGGCGGCGGCATACCGGCGAGGCTTGCGGGGGCCTCTCCGTCCTCGATGCGCAGCCCCGGCACACCCAGGGTCGCAGCGTTGACGGCGATCATCTGCAGCCGCTCGCCCTCGCGCTCAAACGCGATGGCCCTGGCGTCGCGGGCGCCGCGCATCCACTCGATGGCGATCGAGCCGCAGCCGGCACCAACGTCCCAGAGCAATGCACCGGGGTGAGGTGCGAGCTTGCTCAGCGTTGCGGCGCGGACCTCACGCTTGGTGAGCTGGCCGTCGTTGGTGAAGGCGTCGTCGGGCAGGCCGGGGACGGACGGAAGCAGCGGCGCGCCGGCGTCGGCGACGCACTCGATGCCGAGGACGTAGAAATCGCCAATCGGGGCGGTGAACGACTCGGCTTGGTGGTTTTCGATGCGCTCTCCCTCGCCGCCGAGGTGCTCGAGGGCGGTGAG
>JAEZBF010000383.1 GCA_023427545.1 Pseudomonadota bacterium | reverse complement strand
AGGGTGGGAAGCGCGGGTCGCGGTGCTTCTGGGAACCGGTCGCAAAATGCGACTGGTTCAGGGCCTCTGTCTCCTGGGCCGAGAGCCCATTTCGCTTCAGTCCCGTCCGCGCCGGCGCGGGTTTGCGCAGAACCAACTTCTAGGAGCGCGAGCATGCGCTTAGGATTATCAGCTTGCGCTCTTGCTATCGCACTGTGCGCGCCAGTGCTCGTTGCGTCTGGCGCGGAGTGGGAGCGTGGAATTTCCTTGGAGCGAGCGCTAAGAGTTGCTGATTCGGCAGCCGGATTTCCGGGAGGTCATCGCCCCGATGACTACGATGTGACCATGGCAAAGCTCATGCTTGCCAGAGACTCTAGTGTTGACCACGAGCTTCTGCCTCAAGCCCTGAAAGATATGGAGTCGCTCTCTTCTCCAAAATTTTTCTGGCTGATCACCTACAGAAGATGGCCCCCGCGGCTGGATGACGAACTGGTGGTGTTCATCAATGCGGAAACTGGAGGCGTGATTCGGGTCTATCGGACCAATCTCGGCAAACGCAAGTATAAACTCACGCCAATGCTCGACGTGTGTGCTCCCTTCCGCGTGCTATCTTCTGCCCGCTTTGAACACGCTGCTCTGGATCATTCTCGCGACCACCGTCTCCGGTGTGTTGTCCGTGCTGGCGGCCGGGGTCTTCCTGGCGCTGCCGGCGCGCGCGCGTGAGGGGATCAACCCGCACCTGGTGAGTTTCGCCACGGGCGCCTTGTTAGGCGCGGCGCTGCTGGCGCTGATTCCTCATGCAGTCGAGGGCGCAGGCATGGAGAACGTGCACGAGGTGGGCATCGCGCTCATCGCGGGCATCGCACTTTTCTTCATCCTCGAGAAGTTCCTGCTCTGGCGTCACTGCCACGACGATCATTGCGCCGAGCATCCGATCGGCGACGAGGATGGCCCACACGGGCACGACCACGAGCACAATCACAACCATGCCCATGTCCAGGAGCAAGCCCGCAAGAAGGCGAGCGGGGCGCTGGTGCTGGTGGGCGACGCGCTCCACAACGTGCTCGACGGCGTATTGATCGCGGCGGCGTTCCTGACGGACGTGCACCTGGGCCTGGTGACGGCGGTGGCGATCATGGCCCACGAGATCCCGCAGGAAGTCGGCAACTTCGCGGTCCTGCTGCACTCGGGAGTGTCGCGCCGGCGGGCGCTGGTCCTGAACCTGCTGACCAGCCTCACGGCGGTGCTGGGCGGCGTGGTGGGTTACCTGGCGCTGGAGCAGGCGCTGGCGGCCCTGCCGTTCGCGCTGGCGGTGGCGGCGGCGAGCCTGTTGTACGTGGCGGTGGCGGACCTGATCCCGGGCCTTCACCGGCGGGTGGATGCCCGGTCGAGCGTCGCCCAGGTGGTGTTGATAGGCCTCGGTATCGCCCTGATCACCCTGGCCGAACGCTTCGCGCATTAGCCAAGGCTGGCGCCCACGAAAGCCGCCCCTTCGGGGGCGTCGCCCGTGTGTCTGTCTGGGTCGCGGGCTATTGAAAGCGTCCTACAAGGGCCCCAAGTTGGCGCCCATGCGAATGGACAAACTCACCAGCCGATTCCAGTCTGCCCTGGCCGACGCCCAGTCCCTGGCCGTGGGCCGGGACCACCAGTTCATGGAGCCCGCGCACGTGTTCGGCGCGCTGCTCGACCAGCAGGACGGGAGCACCCGGCCACTGCTCGTGAAGGCGGGTGCCAACGTGGCGAAGCTGCGCAAGGACATCGACGGCGTGCTGGACCGGCTGCCCAAGGTCGAAGGCACGCCGGGTGACGTCCACGTCTCGCAACAGTTGAACCGCCTGCTGAACGTCACCGACAAGCTGGCGCAGCAGCGCAAGGACGACTACATCTCCAGCGAGCTCTTCGTGCTGGCCTCGTTCGAGGACAAGGAGACGCTGGCCAGGCTCCTGAAGGACGCCGGCGCGTCCAAGGCCGCCATCGAGAAAGCGATCGAACAGATCCGGGGTGGCGAAGCCGTGAACGACCCGCAGGCCGAGGAAAAGCGCGGCGCGCTCGAGAAATACACCATCGACCTCACGGCGCGCGCGTCGGCCGGCAAGCTGGACCCGGTCATCGGCCGCGACGACGAAATCCGCCGCACGGTGCAGGTGCTTGCGCGCCGCACGAAGAACAACCCGGTGCTCATCGGCGAGCCGGGCGTGGGCAAGACGGCCATTGTCGAAGGCCTCGCGCAACGCATCATCAACGGCGAAGTGCCGGAAGGCCTCAAGAACAAGAAGATCCTCGCGCTCGACATGGGCGCGCTGATCGCGGGCGCGAAATTCCGCGGCGAGTTCGAGGAGCGCCTCAAGGGCGTGCTCAACGATCTCGCGAAGCAGGAAGGCCAGATCATCCTGTTCATCGACGAACTGCCCACCATGGTCGGCGCCGGAAAAGCCGAAGGCGCCATGGATGCCGGCAACATGCTGAAGCCCGCACTGGCGCGCGGTGAGCTACATTGCGTGGGCGCGACCACGCTCGACGAATACCGCAAGTACATCGAGAAGGACGCCGCGCTCGAGCGCCGCTTCCAGAAGGTGCTGGTCGACGAACCCAGCGTCGAGGACACCATCGCCATCCTGCGCGGCCTGCAGGAGCGATACGAAGTCCATCACAAGGTTGAGATCACGGACCCGGCCATCGTCGCCGCGGCCACGCTCTCGCATCGGTACATCTCGGATCGGCAGCTGCCGGACAAGGCCATCGACCTCATCGACGAGGCCGCCGCGCGCATCCGCATGGAGATCGACTCCAAGCCGGAGCCGCTGGATCGCCTCGAGCGCCGCATCATCCAGCTCAAGATCGAGCAGGAAGCGCTGAAGAAGGAAAAGGACGAGGCCACGAAGAAGCGTCTCGCGGACCTGCAGGCGAATCTGAAGCAGCTCGAGAAGGAGTACTCGGACCTCGAGGAGATCTGGAAGAGCGAGAAGGCGTCGCTGCAGGGCGCGGCCGGCGTTCGCGAGGAACTCGAGAAAGTGA
>JAEZBF010000360.1 GCA_023427545.1 Pseudomonadota bacterium | reverse complement strand
CAGGGAAAGAAGGGGACGCTGAGGCGCCACGGCGAGGGACCCGAGCCGGTGTTCAAGCGCAATGTCGGCCTGCTCTATGGGCTGGGCAACCTGATTGAGAACGCCGCCGGCTTTGCCCGTTCTACTGTCACCGTCGAGGCCGGGTGGGACAAGTCGCGGATCAACCTCACCATCACCGACGACGGTCCGGGCTTTCCGCCCGAGCTCATGGCGCGGCTCGGCGAACCGTATCTTACCACACGGCCTCGCGAAAATGGCTTCAGCGACCGTCAGGGCGGATTGGGCCTCGGCATCTTCATCGCCAAGACGCTGCTGGAGCGCACCGGCGCCCGGCTGACCTTCGACAATGCGGGTCCGGAGGGCCATGCGGTCGTCCGCATCGTCTGGCCCCGCGAGGTTATCGAAAGTGCATGAACCATTTTCCGTGAGCGGGTAGCTGATTCTTTGACCTTTGCTGCCCGAGCACTTACATGACGGCGCATGAATACAGCGGAAGAACTCTCTGAGGACCGCAGTCTGCTGCTGGTCGACGACGACAAGGCGTTCCTCACGCGCCTCGAGCGCGCCATGCAGAAGCGCGGCTTCGACGTGCGCATCGCCGACACGGTGGCAGGCGGGCTGGCGGCCGTGGCTGACGCCCCGCCGGCCTATGCGGTGGTCGATCTGCGGCTCGAGGACGGCAACGGGCTGGAAGTCGTTTCGGCGCTACACCAGCGCCGCGCCGAGGCCCGCGCAGTCGTGCTTACCGGCTACGGCAATATCGCCACCGCGGTGACTGCCGTGAAGCTCGGCGCAGTGGACTATCTCAGCAAGCCCGCCGACGCCGACGATGTCATCAATGCGCTGCTCGCCGATGGCGAGGAACGCCCCGAGCCGCCCGAAAACCCGATGTCGGCGGACCGGGTGCGCTGGGAGCATATCCAGCGCGTGTACGAGCTCTGCGACCGCAACGTCAGCGAGACGGCGCGGCGGCTCAACATGCATCGCCGCACCCTGCAGCGCATCCTGGCCAAGCGCGCGCCCAAGTAGGTGTACCCGGACCTCCTGGTTCGATGAGCTCACCATGAGATCCTCGAAGGGCACCGGGGCGGCTGTAGTCCCCATGGTGAGCCTGTCGAACCACGAGGGCGTTGACCAGTGGGAGAGCGTCAGTCACCGGTTCCCTTCCGTTCGCTCTCCCCCTAATCTCGCCCGCTTCCGCACCACGGCAGCGTAATGGACCAGGCCCCCATCGATCAGGCCAGAGAGAGCGCATCGGCAATCACGCCGATGATGAGCCAGTATCTGGAGCTCAAGGCGCTCAATCCGGGGTACCTGCTGTTCTACCGGATGGGCGACTTCTACGAGATGTTCTTCGAGGATGCCGAGATCGCCTCGGCGGCGCTCGGGATCGTGCTGACCAAGCGCGGCAAGCATCGCGGCAGTGACATTCCGATGTGCGGCGTGCCGATCCACGCCGCCCAGGACTACCTCAAGAAGCTGATCGGGCAGGGGCACCGGGTCGCGATCTGCGAGCAGGTCGAGGATCCCGCCGAGGCCAGGAAGCGCGGCAGCAAGTCGCCGGTCAAGCGCGATGTCGTGCGGCTGGTGACGCGCGGCACGATCACCGAGGAGGACCTGCTCCCCGCCCGCGGCAGCAATCATCTCTGCGCCATATCGATGATCCGGCACGGCGAGACCGACTTCGCGCTCGCCTGGGCCGACATCTCGACCGGCGAAACGGCGGTGATGGACATCCCGCTCGCCGCACTCTCCGACGAACTCGCGCGGATTGCTCCGGCGGAGCTGTTGCTGACGGAGGTGACCCGCGCGGCGCTGGCTGCAGCGGAGGTGACGCTGCCCGAGACCGCGCTCGCCGTGCTCCCCGCCGACGCCTTCGACAGCACCCAGGCGGGGGTGCGGCTGACAGCAGCCTACAAGGACGCGAGCTTCGATCCCTCGGCGCTGTCGCGGGGAAGCCGGGCGGCGCTTGCTGCGCTGGTTGGCTACATCAGCGATAGCCAGCGCGGCGCACCTCTGGCGTTGCGCCCGCCCGCCGACGAACGCCCAGCCGGGCACATGGCGATCGACGCCTCGACGCGCGCTTCGCTCGAGCTGCTCGAGACGCTGCGCGGCACCGAGAAGGGCTCGCTGCGTGCCGAGATCGACTGCTGCGTCACCGCTGCCGGAGCGCGGCTGCTGGCGCGGCGGCTGGCGGCGCCGCTTGCCGATGCCGCCGCCATCAACGCGCGGCTCGATGGGGTCGCGGCGCTGCGCGATGCCGGAATGATCGGCGACCGGCTTCGCGGCGTGCTAAAGGGCGTGCCGGACCTGATGCGCGCGCTTACCCGGCTGAGCCTCGAGCGCGGAGGGCCGCGTGATCTGCTGGCGGTGGCCCAGGCGGTTGCCGCGGCGGGCGAACTGGGCGGCGAGCTCGAGCGTCTGGCCGACCTACCGCTGGCGCTGCGTGGTGCGCGCGGGGCGCTTGCCACCGCACCAGCCGATCTCGCTGGCGAGCTCCGCGCCGCCATCGAGGAGTCCCCGCCGCTGCTGGCGCGTGATGGCGGCTTCGTTGCGCGCGGCTACGACGAGCGGCTCGATACCGAGCGGGCGCTGGGGAGCGAAACGCGCGCGGTGGTCGCGGCGCTGCAGGCGCGGCTCTGCGCCGAAACCGACGTCAAGTCGCTGAAGATCCGGCACAACAACCAGCTCGGCTACTTCGTCGAGGTGCCCGCCGCGCACGGCATGAAGCTGCTCGAGCCGCCGCACAAGAGCACGTTCATTCATCGCCAGACCATGTCGAACGCGATGCGCTTCACCACGGCTGAGCTGGCCGAACTGGAGGGCAGGATCGCCCGGGCGCACGAAGCCGCCCTCGAGATCGAGCTCACGGTATTTTCGCGCCTCTCGGCTGCGGTGATTGCCCAGACCGAATGCCTACGGCAGACCGCCGATGCCCTCGCCGAACTCGACCTCACGGCCGCTCTCGCCCATCTCGCGGCGACGCGCGACTGGTGCCGTCCGCAGGTCGATGCCTCGCTTGCCTTCGACATCGTCGATGGCCGCCACCCGGTGGTCGAGGCGATGGTCGCAGCCGAGCACCGGAGCTTCGTCGCCAATTCCTGCGATCTCTCGGACGGCGCGCTGTGGCTGGTGACTGGGCCCAACATGGGCGGCAAGTCCACCTTCCTGCGCCAGAAC
>JAEZBF010000336.1 GCA_023427545.1 Pseudomonadota bacterium | reverse complement strand
AGGCTTGGGGAAAAGCAGAGGATCGGCGTCTGTTCGCGGGTGTGGTCCGAACCGATCCAGGTCGGGTCGTTGCCGTGGTCCGCAGTCAGGATCAGCAGGTCGTCCGGCTCGAGCGCGGCGATCAGCTCCGGCAGGCGAGCGTCGAAGGCTTCGAGTGCTTGGGCGTAGCCCGTCACATCGCGCCGGTGGCCGTATTCCTGGTCGAAGTCGACGAAGTTGACCATCACGAAAGCACCATCGCCGGCCATCTCCACGGCCTCGAGCGTGCGATCGAACAGGGCCATGTTGCCGGTCGCCTTGAGCTTGTGGGTGACGCCGCGGGTCGCATAGATGTCGGAGATCTTGCCAATGGCGAAGACCTGGCCGCCGGCATCCTTGACGCGGTCCAGCAATGTCGGTTCGGGCGGTGGAATGGCGAAGTCCCGCCGGTTGCCGGTGCGCTTGAAGCTGTCGCGCGTCTCGCCGACGAACGGCCTCGCAATGACCCGACCGATCATCATCGGCGACGTCATCGAGAAGGCGATTTCGCAGACGCGATAGAGCCGCTCAAGGCCGAAATGGGCCTCGTGGGCCGCGATCTGGAAGACACTGTCGATCGAGGTGTAGCAGATCGGCTTGCCGGTCCGGATGCTCTCCTCGCCGAGCTCGGCGATGATCTGCGTTCCCGACGCATGCTTGTTGCCGAGAATGCCAGGCAGCTCGGCCTTCTCGATCAGCGCCGCAATCAGATCGGGTGGGAAGGTCGGCTGGGTCTGCGGGAAGTACCCCCAGGCAAAGGGCACCGGCACACCGGCGATCTCCCAGTGGCCCGACGGAGTGTCCTTTCCCTTGCTGACCTCGCGACCCACGCCAAAGCGGCCGCCCTTGGGCGTTGCACTGAGGCCGCGCGGCAGGTTGCCGGTCGAGAGCTGTGCGGCGGCACCCAGGCCGAGTGCGTCCATGTTGGGGACGTGCAGGTCGTATTGGGCCGCGATGTGCCCCAGCGTATCGGCACCCTCGTCCGAATGGCCGTGACCGTCATTGTATTGAGCAGCATCCGGCGCGCCGCCGATACCGAAACTGTCGAGAATGCAGAGGATGGCGCGAGGCATCAGGGCGGTTCTCCCGAAGCCGGTGGGTCAACCCCCTCCTGTCCTCCCCCTTTTCGGGGAAGGGACCCGACTGCGACGGTGGTGTATTCGTCCCCTCCCCCAGAAAGGGGGAGGGACAGGGTAACGGTTGATGGGCGGCCCATCATTTGGCCTCCGCCGGAGGATCGATGCGACCGGCGATGAGCGGGTGGGATGATGCGCTTTCGCCGATGCGATAGGCGGTGCGCAGCCGGCGCTCGGCTTCGGCAGCGCTGTCTTCGTCGCGGGCGTGCAGCCGCGCGATTGGCGTGTTGCCGTGGATAGCGGTGCCAAGACCCACCAGCCGGTCGAAGCCCACCGCATGGTCGATGCCATCCGTCGGCAGCCGACGTCCGCCGCCAAGCGCCACGACCGCTATGCCGACGCCGCGGGTGTCGATCGCGGAGACCACCCCATGCCCTTCCGCGAAGACATCGCGGACTATCGGCGCAGCGCCCAGGTGTGCGTCCATGCGTTCAACGAAGTCGGACGGCCCACCAAGCAGCGCCACCATCCTGGAGAAGTGCTCCGTTGCCTTGCCGCTCTCGAGTGCCTGGTGCACGGCGGCGGCGGCATCGCCGTCGTAGCCGGTCATCGTCAAGACGGCCGCCGAAAGCGCTAAACTCACTTCTTCGAGCCGCGCGTCGCGATGCCTGCCGGTGAGGAAATCGACGGCGTTGCGCACCTCCAACGCGTTGCCGGCGGCGCTGGCCAGCGGCTCGTTCATGTCGGTGATCAGGGCCCCCGTCCGCAGCCCAGCACCGTTCGCCACCGAAACCAGGCTCTGCGCCAGCATCCCGGACTGTTCCAGGGTGGGCATGAAGGCGCCCGAGCCAGTCTTCACGTCGAGGATCAGCGCTCCAAGTCCCGCGGCAAGCTTCTTGCTCAGGATCGACGCCGTAATCAGCGGAATGCTCTCGACGGTCGCCGTTACATCGCGGATGGAATAGAGCGTCTTGTCGGCGGGTGCGAGATCGGCGGTCTGGCCGATGATCGCGCAGCCAGCCTCACGCACGACTTTCCGGAAGAGTTCGTTGTCAGGGCTGGTGGTGTAGCCGGGGATCGAGTCGAACTTGTCGAGCGTGCCGCCGGTGTGCCCTAGCCCCCGGCCCGAGATCATCGGCACGTAGACGCCGCAGGCCGCAAGGATCGGCGCCAGCATCAGCGAGACATTGTCGCCCACGCCGCCGGTGGAATGCTTGTCGGCCACCGGTCCATCGAGATCGGACCAGTCGAGCACGGTGCCGGAGTCGCGCATCGCGAGTGTCAGCGCCACGCGCTCTGCGGTGGTCATGTCCCGGAAGAACACGGCCATCGCAAACGCAGCCACCTGGGCGTGGGAGACGGTGCCGGACGTGAGGCCGGAGATGAACTGCGCGATCTCATCACCGCCCAGTTCGCCGCCGTCACGCTTACGGGCGATGGTTTCCTGAGGGAGGAACGTCACCGGTCACGCCCCATAGGGCACCCAGACGTTCTTCACCTGCGTGGCGCGCTTGAGGAAGTAGTCGCCCTCGAACTTCTCGCGATCGGCGAGGTCGTAGTAGAGGCCGCGCGAGGTCCACGTCTGCTTGAGGTTGCCGACGGAGGCTTTCTCGACCGCAGTCGAGAGCACCTTGTCACCGGCCACCCACAGGCCGTCGACACCGTCATGCTC
>JAEZBF010000317.1 GCA_023427545.1 Pseudomonadota bacterium | reverse complement strand
ACGCAGTATTCGCAGATAGTTGTGGATGCGGCGATAGCTGGTGTCGATCAGCGGATTATGGAGGCTGGCGACGATGGCGTTGTGGAGCACTTCCTCCAGCGCTTCGAGCTCGGTTCGCATGGCCGGTGTCAGGCCTTCGCTCTCGATGCCTTGGACGGCTGCGAGATGGCGGCGCTCGACCTCGAGCATTTCGGTGTCGTCGGCAGTCTCGGCGTACACGGCCACTGCCGCCGACTCGATGATCCCGCGAAATTGGTAGGTTGCGCGGGTAAGCTCCAACCCCGGCTTGATGAATTCGATGCCGGCGCGGGGATGGATGGTTACGATGCCATCGGCTTCGAGAACCCTCAGCGCATCCCGTAGCGGAGCAACTTGAATGCCTGTCATCTTGACCAGATCGCTCTGGGAAACGAACGCCCCCGCTTCAAGGCGCCTCTCAAATAGTATCTCGAGTATTCGCGTGTAGGCGACCTGGCTGAGCAGAGCCGCACCGCGGACAGGCACATCTTCCCTGCTTTTAGACACGCTCGTCGCCACTTGCCATACCCCCGGTGATCGATTACTTATTGCTGTTGATATATCAGATAGCCGGTTGAGTTGAATGCTCTTATCCGAGTTCAGGCTGACTCGCTTTCAATTTTGCCGTGATCGGGTGATCGGCGACAGCCAGGTTCGGGCCGATGAAGCCAACATCGCAGCGCTGGAACTGATCGACGATTGCGGGAACGTCGGTCTCGGCTTCGTGCAGAGCCTGTTCCGGCCGCTGCCAGCAGAAGTCGAACTGATGCGCATCTTTTCGGACGAAGCTTGGACTGGCCTTCGAGACCAGGCGCCGTTGGGTCTCATCCATCGGGTCGGCCGCCCACGTGGCGGAAACCAGCGCGGCTACAGCGTGCCGTTTGAGGAGGCGGTGCAGGTGGCGCTCTGGGATCTCGCCGCCAAGCAGGCGGGCCTGCCGCTTCATCGCATGCTCGGCGCGCGCCGCGACCGCGTGCGCGCCTACGCCTCCGGCCTCGATTTCCATCTCGGCGACGAGGACTACATCAAGTTCTTCCGTCATGCTGCATCGCTGGGCTACGGCGCGTACAAGATCAAGGTCGGTCACCCCGATTTCACGCGCGACCTTCATCGACTCGAACTCTTGCGCGACGCAGTGGGTCCGGACGCGCTGATGATGATCGATGCCAACGAGGCCTGGGGCGCCAAGGAGGCGATCGTCAAGCTGACGGCGATCCGCGACGCCGGCTATCCCCTGCTGTGGGTGGAAGACCCAATCCTGCGCAACGATTTCGACGGGCTGCGGCTGCTGCGGCAGGCAGTGCCGTGGACGCAGATCAACTCTGGAGAATACCTCGACGCGGCTGGGAAGCGGCAGCTGATGGCCGCCGGGGCCACCGACATCCTCAACGTGCACGGCCAGGTAACGGACGTGATGCGTATCGGCTGGCTCGCGGCCGAGTTGGGAATACCCGTCAGCCTTGGCAACACTTTCCTTGAGATGGGCGTGCACATGGCTTGCGCCCTCCCTGAGGTCGAGTGGCTGGAATACTCGTTCCAGAACTTCGAGCACCTCGTCGAGGAGCCCATCGAGATCCGGGATGGATGGGCCTATGCGCCCGACCGGCCCGGGCATGGTCTCGTGCTGTCAGAAGCTGCGCGCCGGGAGTGGGCGCGGCCGGACATCCTTTCACGCGAGCAGTTGGGCACGGCGCCCGCGCAGTTGCGCGCCGCACGCCCGCGCGCGCCCGCAACAGGGCGGGACGCAATTATCAATACGCAAACAGGAGGAGCGAATGCGTAAACTGGGAGTGGTGGCAGCCGTAGCTGCCATTATGGCGGCCGCACCTGCACTGGCGCAGGAGATCACCGTATGGGACGTCAACGTCGACGAGCCCAGCAATGCCTCGTACTACGATCAGGCGAAGGCCGCGTTCGAAGCCGCTCATCCCGGCGCGACGCTGAACTTCCAGTCGCAGCCGGATGCAGAATACTACACTCTGCTCGGTACCGCCCTCGCGTCCAAGACCGGTCCGGACGTGATCTGGGCCAACGGCGGCGCGCAGGCCAAGAACCTGGTCGGTGGGCTGCTACCGCTCGATGACAAGCTTGGCGATCTGATCCCCAAGCTGGTCGGAACGTCCGCGTTCACCGCGCCGGACGGCAAGCTGTACTTCATCCCGACGACCCTGCAGGGCCACGTCGTCTACTATAACAAAGCGCTCTACAAGGAAGCCGGCCTCGATCCGGAAAAGCCCCCGACCACCTGGGCGGAGATGAACAAGGTCTGCGATGCCTTCAAGGCGCAGGGCAAGGTCGCCTGCTTCCTTATGGCCAACAAGGAAGGCTACGAAGCAGAGTTCTTCCTTTCGGAGATGGCCAACCAGTCCCTGACGACACAGCAACAGGCCGACTGGCTCACGGGCAAGCTGCACTGGTCGGACCCGCCGATCAAGGCGATCCTGCAGACCTGGGTGGATACGTCCAAGGCCGGGTGGTACCAGGAAGGGGGAAACTCGCAGACCATGTTCATGGACGAGTTCACCCTGTTCGCGCAGGGTAATGCCGGCAATGTCTGGGGCCTGCTCTCAAACGTTGCGCACTGGAAGGCCTTCGAAGCCGACATGGGCGCCGAGAACGTCGGGGTGTTTCCGATGCCCTCGCCTACTGTTGCCGCCGATCAGCATGAAGGTGCTCCCGGCGTGCCGCTCGATGGCGGCGTCGGCTATGGGGTGAACAAGGACTCGCCCAACATCGACCTCGCCCTCGAGGCGGTGAAGACCCTGGCCTCGCCCGAGGTGCTGACGTACCTCGTCAACGATGCCGGCATCGTTCCGGCCAATACCGAGGTCGATACCTCCGGCATCGACAGCCCCGGCCTCAAGCAGATCATGGGCTGGCTGGCGGATCGGGCGGTGCCGACCACGCATGCCAATTCCTCAGCTGCCGAGCTCGACGAATGGCATCGTCAGAGCCAGCTTCTGCTCAACGGCGACACCACCGTCGACGAAGCGTCCGCTGCGCTGGACAAGGTGCAGGCACAGGCCAAGCCGCAGTAGTTTTCGTGCATAGTGGGGGCGCTCGGGCGCCCCCATTCTCACAGGCCTAACCACCGGACCATGACCGCCACTTCACCAGACCAGACCTCGGCGGTACCCAAGCCCCGCGCGCGAGCACACCGGGGCCGGCGCAACGAGGTCCGTATCGCGCTGCTCTTCCTGGTTCCGGCGCTGCTGCTGGTCCTGGTGTTCCGCATCATCCCGCTGTTCTGGGGGTTCGGCATCTCGCTCACCAGCGCCACCTCGACGAGCGCTGGGGAATTCATCGGCGCGGGTAACTACTTGCGGGCGCTGGACGACCCGAACTTCCGGGCGTCCATGGTCAACGCCGGCGTGGTGCTGCTGGCCGTTCCGTTCTTCGTCACGCTGCCGATGCTGCTGGCGATCCTGATCGACCAGGGTGTCCCCGGCCGGGCGTTCTTCCGTTCGGTCTACTTC
>JAEZBF010000276.1 GCA_023427545.1 Pseudomonadota bacterium | reverse complement strand
GCCCGGTGGCTTGCGCCGGACTCGCGACTTGGTATTGAGGAGGGACTGCTTCGGGCCCGAGCCGCGCGCGCATGGATTTGCTGGTCAACCTCTATTCACGCCGCATGGCCGAGCTCGCCAAGCGCGCCAGTGCGATCGATGCCGGGATACGCATGGCACTGCCGCCCGAGCTGCACCTCATCCAGGCGTGGGTGCGCGAGCATTTCAGCGAGTACTGGGTGAGCGAGGTTACGGCGGCGATGGCGCACCAGCCGCCGGGATGCTTCGTCTCCGTCGTGGATGGCGCACTCGTCGGGTTTGCGTGCTACGACGCGACGGCGCGCGGGTTCTTCGGGCCGACCGGCGTGCAGGAGAACATGCGCGGCAAGGGGATCGGGCTGGCGCTGCTCTGGCGGACGCTCGAGGCGATGAAGGCACAGGGCTACGCCTATGCGATCATAGGGTCGGTCGGGCCGCACGAGTTCTACGCCAGCGCGGTGGGCGCCGTGCCGATCGAGGGCGACCGCGAAGACATTTACCAGGGACTGCTGCGGCCTCGCGCCACCGGGGCGAGGCCAGGCGCATGAGCGGGACGCCACTCGCGCTGTTCGTCGGCGCAGCCGGGCTGGAGCTAACCGCCGACGAGCGCGCATTCTTCCGCGAGGCGAACCCCTACGGACTGTTCCTCTTCCGGCGCAACATCGATGTGCCCGACCAGGTGCGGCGGCTCTGCGCGGCGTTCCGCGAGGCGGTGGGGCGGGCCGACGCTCCGGTGTTCATCGACCAGGAGGGCGGCCGGGTCCAGCGGCTCGACAACGGCAACTGGCCGAGCTTTCGCAGCCTCGGCTCCTTCGGCGCACTGGCGCTCAAGGATCTCGAACTCGGCAAGCGGGCGCTGCGGCTCTCGACCCGGGCGATGGGCAGCCTGATGACCGGGCTGACGATCGACAGCGGCACGACGCCGGTAATCGACCTTGCACGCAAGGGCACGCACGACGTTATCGGCCAGCGGGCCTTCGGGGACGATCCCGAGCTCGTCATCACGATGGGCCGCGAGGTGGTCGAGGGTATGCTCGATGCCGGTGCGCTGCCGATCATCAAGCACATTCCGGGATATGGCCGGGTGACGGTCGATCCGCATTTCGACTGCCCGGTGGTCGACGCGGCGCTCGAGGATATGCGCGAGACCGACTTCAAGCCGTTCGTTGCGCTGAGGGACAGCCCGTGGGCGATGGTTGCCCATCTCGTCTTCACCGCGATCGATGCGGAACGGCCGGCGTCAGTGTCGCCGGTGCTCTACGACCTGATCCGCAACGACATCGGCTACGACGGCGTACTGATCACCGATTGCCTCAGCATGGAAGCGCTGAAGGGGTCGCCGGAGCAGCGGGTGTCGGCGGCGCTCGGGGCGGGGTACGACATTGCGCTGCTGAGCCAGGGCGGGCTGCAAGCCAGCGAATCGGCGGCGCGCGGCGCCCCTCCGATATCAGCGGAAACCCTTGAACGAATCGAGCGCGGAAACCGCAAACGCGGTAGCCTTCATGTCGACGCCGACGCGCTCTATGCCGAAGTCGAGCAGATTTTCAGGGAGAACGGCCTCGCTTGACCAGGGGCCGGGCTCAACAGGAGGAGACCCAAGATGTTGAAAAGACAACTGATCGCGGGAGCCGCGCTCGCACTCGCCATGGCTGGGCCGGCGGCTGCGCAGAGCGTCCTGACCATCAGCTCAGAGCAGACGACCACGTATGTCCGCAACTTCAACCCGTTCAACCAGACGTCGGCGCGGGCGACGACGAAGGACTTCATCTACGAGCCGCTGGCGATCTTCAACCGGTTGGCCGGCGCCAAGTGGGAGTACCGGCTGGCCGAGAACTTCGAGCTGGCGGACGACCTCAAGTCGATCACCTTCACGCTGCGCGATGGGCTCAAGTGGTCGGACGGCGAACCGCTGACCGTCGACGACGTGGTCTTCACCTACGACTACCTCAAGAAATTCCCGGCGCTCGACTTCAACTCGGTCTCCAAGCTGATGGAGTCGGTCGAGAAGGTCGACGAGCGCACGGTGCGCTTCAACCTCCTGCAGCCCAACTCGCTGGTCGCCTACACCATCGTTGCGATGCCGATCGTGCCCGAGCACATCTGGAAGGACGTCGCCGATCCGGTGACGTTCGCCAATGAGAACCCGGTCGGCTCCGGCCCCATGACCGAGATCACCCGGTTCACGCCGCAGGTCTACGAGCAGTGCCGCAACCCGAACTACTGGGACGCGGCGAGCCTCAAGGTCGACTGCATCCGGATGCCGCAGCTCGCGGACAACCCGCAGGTGCTGGCGGCGCTGGCCGACGGCACGCTCGACTGGGCGACGAGCTTCGTGCCCGACATCGACAACACGTTCGTTGCCAAGGACCCGGAGCACAACAAGTACTGGTTCCTGCCCTCGAGTCTGGTTGCGTACACGCTCAATCTCGAGAACCCCGACGAGAACACCAAGAAGGCGTTCAACGACGTCAACTTCCGCCGAGCGATGAGCATGCTGATCGACCGGCAGTCGATCATCGACATCGCCGGCTACGGGTATCCGGTGATCAACGAAGATCCGGCGATGCTGGGCTCGTTCTACGCCGCGTTCGGCAACCCCGAAGTGCAGACCCAGTTCGGCAAGTACGGCAAGTTCGACCCCGAGGGCGCGAAGGCGCTGCTCGACGAGAAGGGCTATGTCGACAAGGACGGCGACGGCTTCCGCGACAACCCCGACGGCACGCCGATCGCGATCGACATCGAGATCCCGAACGGGTGGACCGACTGGATCGATGCGGTGCAGATCACCATCGAGACGGTCAAGGAAGCCGGGCTCAACGTGAAGATGAGCACGCCGGAGGAGTCGGTGTGGGCATCGGACCTGATCGGCGCAAAGTACTCGATGTCGCTCAACGCCATCGCCTCGGCGGCAAACCCCTACTTCCCCTACATCCGCTCGTTCAATCCGGACGATTTCGGCAAGAGCCGTACCTCGGCGCAGCGCTGGACCGACCCCGAGGTCGTCGAGATGCTGAACAAGTACACGCAGGTGAAGGACCCGGCCGAGCAGAAGTCCATCATGGACGCGATCCAGCTCAAGGTGGCCGAGGCGATGCCGGTGATCCCGGTCTACAACAGCCCCTCGTTCTACGAGTACAGCACCAAGCGCTTCACGGGCTGGGCGAGCGCCGACAACCCGATCACCTCGCCGGTGGTCTCGAACGCCAACCCGGGCCGGCTGATCCAGCTGCTCGCGCTGCGCCCCGTCGGGCAATAGGCTCAAGCTGGCGGGGGCGCGACACCGCGCCTCCGCTCCCACCAAGCGGAAACCCCACGCAATGGCCTTTCTGCTTCGCCGGCTGGTGTTCTATCTGGCGGCATTCATCGCAGCGGCAACGATCAACTTCTTCCTGCCGCGGCTGATGCCGGGCGATCCGATCCAGAAGATGTTCGCCGGCGCGGGGTCGGACCTCTCGCTCGAGAACCTCGACGCGCTCAAGCTGACCTTCGGCTTCATCGACGCGCCGCTGAGCGAGCAGTACGTCGCCTATCTCAAGAGCGTGTTCACCGGCGATCTGGGGCGCTCGATCAAGTACTTCCCGCTGCCCGTGACCGACCTGCTCGCACGCGCGCTGCTGTGGACTTTGGGCCTCGTGGGCTCGGCGACGCTGGTGAGTTTTGCCGTGGGTACGCTGCTCGGGGTGATGGCGGCGTGGCGGCGGGGAACGGTGCTCGACACCATCGTTTCGCTGTCGGCGATCTTTTCCAGCTCGGTGCCGGCAGTGGTCGTGTCGCTGATCACGCTCTTTGCCTTCGGCTATACGCTGGGGTGGTTCCCCAACGGATATGCCGCCGACCCCATGCTCGATCCGGCCTGGAGCTGGGGCTACATCTCGAGCGTGCTCTACCACGGCACGCTGCCCATGCTGACGCTGGTCGTCGTTTTGACCGGCGGCTTTGCGGTGACCATGCGCAACAACATGATCAACCTGCTGGGCGAGGACTATATCGTCATGGGCCGCGCCAAGGGCCTGTCGGATGGCCGGGTGATGCTGTGGTACGCGGCCCGCAATGCGCTGCTGCCGACGGTTTCGGCGCTGGCGATCTCGCTGGGCGCCATCCTCGGCGGTTCGCTGGTGACCGAGGTGGTGTTCAACTATCCGGGCCTGGGCAACACGCTCTACCAGGCGATCCTCGCGCGCGACTATCCGGTGATCCAGGGGCAGCTGCTGATCATGACGGGCGCCATGCTGGTTTCGAACTTCGTGGTCGATTTGAGCTACGTGCTGCTCGATCCGCGGCTGAAGCGGGCCTGACCGGATGCAGCTCGTCACGCAACTCCTGCACAACCGCAAGGCGCTGATCGGCGTCACCATCCTTGCGATCATTATCCTGATCGCGGTCTTTGCGCCGCTCCTGACCGAGTACAGCCCGGTGCGGCGGGTCGGCCGGCCGCACCAGCCGCCGTCATGGGACCACCTGCTGGGCACGACGCGGCTCGGCCACGACGTGCTCTCGCGCCTTGTCCACGGTGCGCGGATATCGCTCGCCGTGGGGTTCGGAGCCGGGCTGCTGATCACCGTCATTGGGACGGTGCTCGGGATCATCGCGGGCTACAAGGGCGGCGTGGTCGACGAGATCATCAACTTCTTCACCAACATGATCCTCGTGATCCCCAACCTGCCGCTGCTGCTGGTGCTCGCCGCCTTCATCGGACAGGCGAGCCCGCTGGTGATTGCGGTCATCCTGGGGTTCACGTCCTGGGCCTGGGGCGTTCGGGTCACCCGCTCGGAGACGCTCTCGATCCGGCAGCGCGACTTCGTCAAATCCGCCGAGATGCTGGGCGAGCCGAGCTGGCGGATCATGGCGTTCGAAATCTTCCCCAACCTGATCTCGATCGTCGGGATCAACTTCATCGGCAGCGTGATCTTCGCGGTGATCACCGAGGCAACGCTGGAGTTCCTGGGCCTGGGCGACCCCAACACCGTCTCGTGGGGCATCATGCTCTACAACGCGCAGAATTCCTCGGCGCTGTCGGTGGGGGCCTGGTGGGACCTGCTGTCGCCGTGTATCGCGCTCGCGACGCTTGGGTTGGGGCTGGCGCTCATCAATTTCGCGATCGACGAGATCGCCAATCCGCGGCTGCGGACCGGCGGCATGCTCGGGCGCTGGACCGGCCTCGTCAGGGCAGGGGCGGGCAAGCTGTGAGCGGACCGGTCCTTTCGATTCGCAACCTCACGATCGACTACGTGGGCGCCGAGGGCGACTTCCGCGCCGTCAAGGACGTGAGCTTCGACGTCGGGCCGGGCGAATTCTTCGGGCTGGCCGGGGAATCCGGGTGTGGCAAGAGCACGATCGCTTTCGCGATCAGCCGGCTGCACCGGCCGCCGGCGCTGATCCGCTCGGGCAGCCAGATCCTGCTCGATGGCCGTGACGTGCTCGCGCTGGACGAGGAGGAGCTGCGCCGCTTCCGCTGGCGCGAGGTGGCGATGGTGTTCCAGAGCGCGATGAACTCGCTCAACCCGGTGCTCACCATCGAGGACCAGTTCCACGACGTGCTCAAGACGCACCAGGGGCTTTCCCGAATGGCGTCGCGCGAACGTGCCTCCGAGCTGCTGAAGCTCGTCGACATCAGCGCCGACCGGCTTGCGGCCTACCCGCACCAGCTCTCGGGCGGCATGCGCCAGCGCGTGGTGATTGCGATCTGCCTTGCGCTGAATCCCAAGCTCCTGATCATGGATGAGCCCACGACTGCGCTCGACGTCGTGGTGCAGCGGGAAATCCTGCAGCGGATCGATGCGCTGCGCCAGGAACGCGGGTTCGCGGTGCTGTTCATCACCCACGACCTTGGCCTGATGGTGCAGGTGAGCGACCGCATCGGCATCATGCTCGAGGGCGAGCTGGTGGAGGTCAACGAGGCGCAGGCGATCTACCGCTCTCCACAGCACCCGTATACGCGCCGGCTCTGGGCATCGATGCCGCGTCTGCATGGGCAGCAGATCAGCGGAGAGCTCGCCGTATGAGCCAAGCCACGCCGGTCCTTGCGCTCGACAATGTCTCCAAAGGCTTCGGCCGCGGCGATGGGCGGGTCCTCGCCGCGCGCGCGGTGTCGGTGGCGCTATACCCCGGGCGGACCGTGGCGCTGGTCGGTGAATCGGGGTCCGGGAAGACGACAGCCGCGCGGCTCATCATGCGCGAGTACCAACCCGACAGCGGACGACTGCTGTTTCGCGGCACGCCGGTCGAGCAGGGAACTGCAGGCCTCAAGGCCTATCGCAGTGCCGTGCAGATGGTGTTCCAGGACCCGTTCTCCTCGCTCAATCCGGCGCACACGATCCGCCACCATATCGAGCGGCCGCTGCGGCTCCACCGCCCCGAGCTCAAGCGCGCCGAGCGCCGCGAGGCCATCGCCGAGCTGATGCGCCGGGTGAAGCTCGATCCGGCGCTGATCGTACCGAAATTCCCTCACGAGCTGTCGGGCGGACAGCGCCAGCGCATCAGCATCGCCCGGGCGCTGGCGGTCGATCCCGAGGTGATCATCGCCGACGAGCCCACCTCGATGCTCGACGTCTCCGTGCGGCTGGGCATCCTCAACCTGCTCAACGATATGAAGCGCCAGCTGGGTCTGGCCGTTCTCTACATCACCCACGACATCGCGACCGCACGCTACGTCGCCGAGGAGATCATGGTCATGTATGCCGGCCAGATCGTCGAGTGGGGTGCGACCGAGAGCGTGTTGAACGATCCGCAGCACCCCTACACGCGGCTGCTGCTGTCCGCGGTGCCCGATCCGGACCGGCGGTTCAGCGAAGTGGGCGAGGAGCTGAGCCGCATCGGGGAAATCCGACAGAAATCTGCGCTCGACCAGACCGAGGTGCGGGCAGTCGGCGAGAACCACTTCATCCGGCCGATGCCGGCGTGATGTCAGCCCTCAGGTGAGGCGGCGATAAGCCGTGGGTTCGCCGCCGCCGCGCTGGCGCGTGCGGGCGATGGCAATAGCCAGCGGCTCGACCACGACGGACATGTGGAAGGCGTTGGCGTGGACGATCGTGTCGTCGCTGGTCATCGTCGCAACATGGCCGCGCCAGAAGACGAGATCGCCGCGGCGGAGTGTCTCCGGGCTGATCGCTTCCCCGAGCGTTGCCTGCTGGTCGCTGTCGCGGGGGCAGGGGCGCCCGCAAGCGTAGAGCGCCTGCTGGACCAGACCTGAGCAGTCGAGCCCCAGGCTCTCGCGCCCGCCCCAGAAGTAAGGCGCGCCGACGAAGCGCTCGGCCACTGCCGCGTGGTCTGGCTCAGCCTCGCAGATGGGCGCGAGGTGTTCCTGCACGATCCACCCGCCGGCGGTTTTGACGAACCGGCCGTCGCGCCCCTCTTCGGCGACAAGGGAGTTCATGGAGTAGAGCCCGACCGGCAGCGTCTTGATGCTGGGCTCGGAAAAGCCAAAGGTGCGGAGCGCGCGGACGCGGTGCGTCGGCGGGATCGGGGCTGCGCCAAGTGCGGCGGTCTCGACGTAGCCGACATAGAGGTCGCGCCGGGCCTGTCCGAAGGCCCAGCCGTCGGCTTCCTCGAGCACGTCGAAGACTTCACCCAAGAGCAGCTGGTCGAGCTGTTCGGCGGTTGGGGACGGCTCGCGGCGCAGGGCAGCGGACGGCACCCGGGTCTGGCGCGGCGTGGTGTCGAGGTAGCGATCGGCCGGAACTATTCCCTTCAGCGCGCGTGCAGCGATACCGTTGCGGGCGAGGGTGGTGCGGGGATCGGGCGGGGGAGCGGTCAGGACTGACGTCATGGTGTGATGAACCTCGCCGAGGCGTCGCGACCATCCACCACATGGGGTAATCTGCCCGGCAGGCATCAGGATAGCCGTTGTACGGCTGCAGCGACAGGGTTCTGGAGTGACCGACATCATCGTTCTGGGCGCGGGGATCGTGGGCGTCTGCGCCGCCATCCACCTGCAGCGGCGCGGGCGCAACGTGGTGCTGGTGGACCGCCGTCCGCCGGGCCGCGAGACGTCGTACGGCAATGCGGGGATCATCCAGCGCGAGGGGGTGCGGCCGCGGTCGTTTCCACGCGATCTCAAGGAGCTGTTCCGGATCGCGCGGCGGCAGGGGCTCGACACGCGCTACGACTTCTCCGCGCTGCCCGGCTATGCGCCCGTGCTGGCGCAGTACTGGGCGAATTCGGCGCCGCAGCGCTACCGGCGGATCGTTGCGGAATATGCGCCGCTGATCGCCCACTCGGTCTCCGAGCATGCCGACCTGATCTCGGCGGCGGGGGCGGAGAACCTCATCGCCAAGGGCGGGTTCCTGCTGCTGTTCCGCTCGGAGCGGCGGCGGGACGAGGCGTTTGCCGATGCGGAGGGGGATGCGCGGGACTATGGCGTCGGCATTGCCGAACTCGGCCCGGCCGAGCTGGCGCGGCTCGAGCCGGCGCTGCGGCTGCCGATGGTGGGGGCGCTGCACTGGACGCAGCCCTGGACCGTGCGCGATCCCGGCGGGCTGGTTGCCGCCTACGCGGCGCTCTTCCAGCAGCTGGGCGGGACATTTGCCACCGGCGATGCGATGACGGCGCGGGCGAGCGGTGCCGGGTGGACGGTGGAGACGGCGGATGGGCCGGTCGTCGCCAAGGACGTCGTGGTGGCGCTGGGGCCATGGGCGAAAGCGTGGATCGGCAGGCTGGGATATCGCCTGCCGCTGTTCGTCAAGCGGGGCTATCACCGCGAGTATGTGACGCCGGCGGAGGGTGTGCTGAACCGGCCGGTGCTGGACGTCGACAACGGCTACCTGCTTGCGCCAATGCTGCGCGGCACGAGACTGACGAGCGGGGCGGAATTCGCGCGGCTCGATGCACCAAAGAACCCCAGCCAGATCGAGGGCGCCGAGCCAATCGCGCGCGAGCTGGTGCCGCTGGGCGAGCCGCTCGATGCCGAGCCGTGGCTGGGCGCGAGGCCGTGCACGCCGGACATGAAGCCGGTGATCGGGCGCGCGCCGAACCACGCCAACGTGTGGTTTGCCTTCGGGCATGCCCATCACGGGCTGACGCTGGGTGCGGTGACCGGCCGGCTGGTCGCGGAAATGGTGACGGGGGAGAGGCCGTTCCTCGAGACGGCGCCGTTCGCAGCGGAGCGCTTCGGCTAGCGCGGCTCAGGGCCCGGCGGGGGCAGAGCTCGCGCGTTTGACGAGGCGCGGCGTTACGACGAAATGCTCGGGCATGGTGCGGCCCTTGATGCGCTCGATCAGCAGCCGGGCGGCCTGCAGGCCCAGAACCTGGCCGGACTGGTCGACCGAGGTGAGCGCGTTCTGCGCGAGGTCGCAGTAGGACGTGTTGTCGTAGCCCACGACGGCGAGATCGCCCGGGACGGCGAGGCCGAGCTCGCGGGCGACGCTGAGGACTTCGAGGGCGATGAAGTCGGTCCAGCAGAAGATCGCGTCGGGCCGGCGCCGCGACTGCAGCAAATGCCGGACGACGTTCTGCGCTTCGCGGGAGGTTTGCGGGGCGGAGACGACGTTGGCCGAACGAGCAAGGCCGGCGGACTTCATGGCCTCCTGGAATCCGCGTGCACGCCTGGTCGTGACCATCGCCTCGCTGGGGTCGGGGATCTCGGTCGAGAGAAAGGCGATCTGGCGGTGTCCGGCCTCAACGAGGTGGCGGACGACGAGGGCGGCGCCGAGCTGGTCGTCGTTGTTGACGGTGTCGAAGTTGGTCGCGCTTTCCGCCGGATGGTAGGCGATCGCAACCGTGGGGATGCGCTGGGCGATCTCGCCCATGGCTTCGGTGGTCAGCCGCGGCCCGATGACCATGATCCCATCCATCTGCCGGTCGACCATCGCGTCGACGAGGGCCGCGAACATCGCCGGCTCGGAGTCGCTGACGCCGAGCAGCGTCTGGTACTGCGTGCGCTCGAGCGCGGCGTTTACCCCCGCCATGATGTCGGAAAAGAACGGGTTGTGGATGTCGGGGATCAGGAAACCGAGAGTGTAGGTCTGGCCGCGCATGCCGCGCGCCGCGGTATTGGGGCGATAGCCGAGCTTTCGCATCGAGGCTTCGACGCGCTCGCGGAGGTTGGCACTGACGCCGTAGGCGTCGCGCAGGACCTTCGAGACGGCTGCCGTCGAAACGCCGGCATCCCCGGCAACCGTCCTGATCGTTACCCGCTGTCGCTTGGGTTGCGGCGCCATCTCTCCCTCCGGCAGAAAACGCTCGTAGCAGCCCGGCGGAAGGCCGTCACCACCGAGAGGGATTGACTGCCTGCTAGGATTGTAGAACGGTATACACGAGGCGGCGGACCAATGCGATGGGAGGCTGCGGGGGAACAGCGATGAACGAAATGGTGTCGGCTCGTAGCGTTGAGGCCTTGCACGACGCGCCCTGGGTTGCCGACATGGTTCAGCCGACGACCGACCTGGGCGTGGGCCGGCAGCAGCCATTCCTGCGCAAGACGTTCCGGTATTCCGGCGGGCCGGCCACCCTGCGGATCAGCGCGCTCGGCCTCTACTGCGCGTTCATCAACGGCAGGCGCGTCGGCAATGGCGTGCTGACGCCGGGCTGGACCAGCTACTGGGATCGGCTGAGCTACCAGACCTACGAGGTCGGCGACCTGCTGGCCGCGGGCGACAACACGATCGATATCTGGCTGGGCGACGGCTGGTACCGCTCGCGGATGATGTGGCCGCGCAGCGAAATCCTCAACACCTGGGGGAGCGAGGTCGCAGCAATCGCCGAGCTGCGCTCGACCGTCGGCGAGCTGATCGTCGGCACCGACGAAACGTGGACCAGCGGCCTCACGCCGGTGATGAAGTCCGGCATCTATTTCGGCGAAAGCTACGATGCGCGCGCCGAGGGTGGCATGGCAACGGGCGGGGCCCGTATCCTCTCGCGCTTCGACAAGGCGACCCTGCTCCCGCACGAGACCAACCAGGTGATGGAGCTCACCGAGCTTCCGGTGCGCACTAGCTTTACGGACAGAGAGGGGCGCACCGTCTACGATTTCGGCCAGAACGCCGCCGGCTACGTCGCCTTCACCGTCGAGGGCGAGGCGGGAGCGCAACTGCTCATCGAGCATGCCGAGGTGCTGGACCACAACGGCCAGTTCGACCGCGAGAGCATGCGTTCGGCCGAGGCCCGGGTCGAATACGTGCTCAGGGGCGGCGGGCCGGAGTCCTACCGGCCGCACTTCACGTTCTTCGGCTTCCGCTATGCACGGGTGGCGATCACCGGCGGTGCGCGGATCATCGACATCAAGTCGGTGCCGGTCAGCACCGCGATCAGGCCGACCGCGACGTTCACTTCGGCACACCCGCTGGTGAACCGGCTGGTGGAGAATACGATCTGGTCGCAACGGTCGAACTTCGTGGACGTGCCGACCGATTGTCCCCAGCGCGACGAACGTCTGGGCTGGACCGGCGATGCCCAGGTGTTCGCCGCCACCGCCTGCTATCTGCACGAGAGCCACGGCATCCTGCGCAAGTACGTGCGCGACATGATCGCCGACCAGCGGGCCGACGGGGCGATCCCGCACGTGGTGCCCGATCCGACGCGGAACCACGAGGATATCGTCCCGGGCTTTTTCGGCGCGACGGGCTGGGGCGATGCGATCTGCGTGATCCCGATGGTGCTCCACGACCACTACGGCGACCTGGAGATCGTGCGCGAGGCGCTGCCGGCGATGGCGAAGTGGAACGACTTCGTCTGGTCGATCAGCAACGGACCGATCGTCAGCCCGCCCAAGGAGTGGGGCGGCCGCGGCTTCACCTTCGGGGACTGGCTGCAGCCGCCGGGCGGCAAGTGGCCGCTGGAAAAGCCGTTCCGCACCATCGGGGACGACTGCTCGGCGACGATCTACCTCTACATCTCCTCCAGGCTCACCGCGCGGGCCGCGGCGCTGGTCGGTGACGAGGCGACCGGCGCCCGAATGTCGGAACGCGCCGAGGTTGTGCGGCAGGCATTCATCCGCGAGTTCGTCACGCCCTCGGGCCGGCTCGCCTACAACGACCAGACGTCCTATGCGCTCGCGATCCTCCATGACCTCGTGCCGGCGGAGCTGATGGAAGCGGCGGCGGGCTACTTCAAGACCGCTATCGCGCGAGCCGACGGCCGCATCGGCACCGGCTTCATCGGCACGCCAGCGCTGCTGCCGGCGCTGGTCAAGGTCGGCGAGGTGGGGCTGGCGCAGTCGCTGTTCCTGCAGGAGCGCGTGCCGGGCTGGCTCTACCAGGTCAAGACCGGGGCGACGACGATCTGGGAGCGCTGGGACGCCATCGGCGAGGATGGACGCGCCTTCGATCCGCAGATGAACTCCTACAACCACTATTCCTACGGGGCGGTCTGCCAATGGCTGTTCGAGGCGGTGGCGGGGTTCCGGCCCGATCCCGAGCGGCCAGGCTTCAAGCACATCTTCTTCGAGCCGGTGATCCTGCCGGCGCTGTCCCCGGTTTCGGCGAGCCATGACTCACCGGTGGGCCGCGTCGAGGCGAAGTGGTCGGTCGATGGCGACAGGGTGACCTACCGGTTGACGGTTCCGGAGGGTGCGACCGGTACGCTGGTGCTCTCGGATTCCTACAGCGATACCTCGATCGACGGGGCGACACTGGAGCGGGACGGCAATGGGAGCAGCCCGCTCGCCGCCGGAACACATGAGGTAAAGTTCCGCATCGGCAAGATCTGAATGAGGGCCGGCGAAAAGCCGGCACATAAAGGGAGGACTGACAATGCGTTTCTATCTGCAACGCCGGGCGCTGATCGGTGCCACGGCGGCCCTCGCGCTAGGGCTCGCAACGACCGGAATGGCGAGCGCACAGGTCACGCTCAGCTACTATATCGACGACAACCCCACGAACGTTGCGACGGCCGAAGGCCTCAAGGCGGCGTTCGAGGCCGAGAACCCCGACATCAAGATCGAGATCGAGACCCATCCGGGCGGCGGCGAGGGCGACAACCTCGTCAAGACGCGGCTCGCGACCGG
Organism: Pseudomonadota bacterium; assembly: GCA_023427545.1. Taxonomy (GTDB): domain Bacteria; phylum Pseudomonadota; class Alphaproteobacteria; order Rhizobiales; family Devosiaceae; genus JAEZBF01. The sequence continues at coordinate 2,058 of JAEZBF010000276.1, read as the reverse complement.
CGAAATGGCCGATGTGTTCCGTTACAATGCCGGCTCGCTCTTCCAGGCACTCAACCCGCCCCAGACGATGCTCGACCTGACCGACGAGCCGTTCCAGGCCAACGTCATCGACTCGTTCAAGACGGTGGTCACGGCGCCCGACGGACGGGTCTATGGCGTGCCGGAAGAGGCGGCCATGGGCGGCGGCATCCTCTACAACAAGAAGATCTACGCCGATCTCGGCCTGTCGGTGCCCAAGACCTGGGCCGAGTTCATGGCCAATAACGAGAAGATCAAGGCGGCGGGCAAGGTGCCGGTGATCCAGACCTTCGGGGACACCTGGACAAGCCAGCTCTTCGTGCTCGGGGACTTCTTCAACGTCCAGGCGGCAGTGCCGAACTTTGCCGCCGACTACACTGCCAACAAGGCCAAGTACGCAACGACGCCGGCTGCGATGGCCGGGTTCAAGCACGGCGAGGAGGTGTTCAAGGCAGGGTACCTCAACGAGGACTTCGCGGCCGCCAAGTTCGACGACGGCCTGCGCATGGTGGCAACCGGCGAAGGCGCGCACTATCCGATGCTGACATTCGCCATCGGCGGCATTGCGCAGAACTATCCAGAGAACCTCGAGGACGTCGGGTTCTTCGCGATCCCCGGCGAGGATGCCGCCTCGAACGGCCTCACTGTCTGGATGCCCGCCGCGGTCTACATCGCCAAGACGACGCAGCACCCGGAGGAAGCCAAGAAGTTCGTCGCCTTCATCGCAAGCACCAAGGGCTGCGACGTCCGCAGCGCCGCCAATGGCGCCACCGGGCCGTACCTGATCAAGGGCTGCGAGCTTCCCGAGAGCGTGCCGCCGGCGGTTGCCGACCTGCTGCCCTACTTCCAGGAGGGTGGGGCGACTGCTCCGGCGCTCGAATACCTCTCGCCGGTCAAGGGTCCGGCGCTCGAGCAGATCACCGTCGAAGTCGGTTCGGGCATCCGCTCGGCCGAAGAGGGCGCGGCGCTCTACGACGAGGACGTCAAAAAGCAGGCGCAGCAGCTGGGCCTGCCCGGCTGGTAAGCCGACGCCACTCAGCGCATCGTAGCAGGCCCGGCCAAGCAGCCGGGCCTCGCTACTATGCTGCCGGAGGACGGATCTCCATGGCAGACGCCGCCATCGCCACCGATGCCGCCGTACGACGCGTGCCGAGGACGTCGCGCACGACCCGCTCGGCCTATCCGACGTGGTTCTTCCTGCCGGCGGCCATCATCTTCAGCGTGCTCTTTCTCTATCCCACGCTGGCATCGCTGTTCTTCTCGCTGACGCGGTGGACGCTGTTCGACTTCGAGTTCATCGGGCTTGACAACTTCGTCCAGTTCTTCCGCGAGCCGTTCCTCGTCCAGGGCCTGACGAACACGCTGATCTACGGCGTCGTGACATCGGGGCTGAAGGTCGTGCTCGGGCTGCTGCTGGCGGTGCTGCTGACTTCCCCGATCATCGGGCAGGGGTACCTGCGGGCCGTGGTGTTCTTTCCGGTGCTGGTCTCGACGGTGGGCGTGGGCATCACGTTCACGGTGATGATGCACCCCACCCAAGGGGTCATCAACGAGACGCTGCGCCTGATCGGGGTCAAGGGCCCGGGCTGGCTCACCGATCCGCGGCTGGCGTTGCTGTCGGTCGCCTTAGTCGATGTCTGGAAAGGCGTCGGGCTTGCGACCGTGATCTACATCGCGGGTATCGCCTCGATCCCCCGCGACTACTACGAAGCCTCGATGATCGACGGCGCGAGCGGCTGGCAGGACTTCTGGAACATCACGCTGCCGCTGGTGCGCCCGGCCACAGTCACCGTGATCATCCTGTCGCTGGTGGGTGGCTTGCGATCGTTTGACCTGATTTGGGCGATGACGCGGGGCGGGCCAGGCTTCACCTCGGACGTCGTCGCATCGGTGATTTACAAGCAGTACCAGGCGGGGTTCTACGGCCTCTCGCCAGCGGGGAACGTCGTGCTCTTCGTGCTGGTCGCCCTGATCATCGTGCCGCTCTCGTGGTGGCTCAACCGGCGCGAGATCGAGCGATGACGACACGGACGCGGCGGT
>JAEZBF010000171.1 GCA_023427545.1 Pseudomonadota bacterium | reverse complement strand
TCACCCGCTTCACGCAGGTGCGGAACCTCCGGCCGGAGAAGCTCCGCGCCAACGCGATCGAGGCGGCCGAGCAGTGCGAGGTGCTCTCTGTGCCAGAAATCGCGCCGGAGATCCCGCTGGCGACGCTGCTGGACGGGTGGCACGAAGCTCATCGGGAGCGCCGCCTGATCGTTGCCGACGAGGCGCTGCCCTCGTGTTCGCCGGTCGAAACTCTCGCTGGACTGAACGGCACTCCGGGCGGACTGCTGATCGGCCCCGAGGGTGGGTTCTCAGACGACGAGCGCAACCTTCTGCGAGCAGCGACCTTTGTGGTTCCGGTCAGCCTGGGGCCGCGAATCCTGCGGGCCGACACCGCCGCGGTGGCCGCTCTCGCGGTCATCCAGGCAACCATCGGCGATTGGCGATAAAGCCATTGCTTTCCGGTCGAGCGTGGATATTGTCCCGGCCCACCGGACGGAGCGCCGGCCACCGAGAACACTCCGGGAGTGATCATGTCCGGCGCCGAGTCGCCCGTTTCGCCAGTAGAGTCCCGCGCGGACCTGATCGAGGCCATCTCCTCCGGCGAAAAGCCCCGCGATCAATGGCGGATCGGTACCGAGCACGAGAAGTTCAGCTTCTATCTCGATAGCCACCAGCCCGTGCCCTACGACGGCCCGCGCGGCATTCGCGCGCTGCTTGAGGGCATGCGGCAGGCGATCGGCGGCCAGCCGATCGAGGATCGCGGAGCGATAATCGGCCTGGAGCTCAAGGCCGGCGGCATCTCGCTCGAGCCGGGTGGGCAGTTCGAGCTCTCCGGTGCGCCGGTCGAGACCATCCACGAAACAATGTCGGAGGCGCGCGCCCATATCGAGCTCGCCAACCGGATCGCTGCGCCCCTCGGCATCGGCTTTCTCGGGATCGGGACCGTTCCGACCTGGGAAGTCGCCGACATCCCGGCAATGCCGAAGTCGCGCTATGCCATCATGAAGCCCTACATGGAGAAGGTCGACACGCTCGGCACCTCCATGATGTTCCGCTCCTGCACCATCCAGGCGAACCTCGACTTCGAGTCCGAAGCCGACATGGTGGAAAAGTACCGCGTTGCGCTGGCGCTGCAGCCGATCGCCACGGCGCTTTTTGCCAACTCGCCGTTCATCGGCGGCCGGCCCTCGGGCTATCTCAGCTTCCGCTCACACATCTGGCTAAACACCGACAAGGCGCGCACCGGCATGCTGCCCTTCGTGTTCGAGGACGGGATGGGCTACGAGCGCTACGTCGACTACGCGCTCGACGTGCCGATGTATTTCGTCGTCCGCAACGGGCGGCTGATCGACTGCGCGGGCGAGAGCTTCCGGGCGTTCCTCGAGGGCAAGCTGCCGCAGCTGCCGGGCGAACTGCCCTACATCGAGGACTGGGAGAACCACCTCTCGACCATCTTCCCGGAAGTGCGGCTCAAGCGCTTCCTCGAGATGCGGGGGGCGGACATGGGCAGCCTGGAGGCGATACCGGCTCTCGCGGCGTTCTGGGCCGGGCTTCTCTACGACGATATCGCGCTCGATGCGGCGGCTGACATCATCGGCCACTGGTCCGCAGCGGACCGGCAGCGGCTGCGCGACGAGGTGCCGCGGCTGGGACTCCAGACAGAGGCTCCGGGCCGGCACCTGCGCTACGGCAAGGTCTCGGACATTGCCCGGGACATCGTCGGCATCGCCGAGGCAGGACTGATCCGCCGGGCGCGGATGAACGCGGACGGCGAGGATGAGACGATCTACCTCGCCCCTCTGGAGGACACGCTAATGCAGGCGCGTACCCCGGCCGAACGCCTGCTCGAGCTTTACAGCGGCGAGTGGGCCGGCAACATCGACCGCGTGTTCGAGCACAACCGGCTCTGACTACTCCGCAGCGGCGGGCAGAGCGTCGCGTGGAGCCGCTTCAGGCGGCTCGATGTTGCCCATGCTGCTGACGATGTGGCTCGCAAGCGCATCGTAGATGCCGCCGTAGGAATGGCTCGCCCTCATCAGCGCGATTTGGGCGTCGGGCAGCCGCGGCAGCGTGTCGTCCTCGACGATCACCTTCATGCCGGGCTGCAGCGCGCTCTCGGGCAGGAAGCCGACCGCGAGATCAGTCAGCACGGCGCTGGCGATCGCGGTGGCGTTGTTGGACGTGAATGCAACGCGGTAGTCGCGGCCGGCCCGGGTTAGTGCGGCGGTCGCGTCGATCGCCCAGCAGCAGCCCGGCGCGCCGCACGCGAGGGGCAGGGGATCGGTATCGATCGCGCTGCCGCCATGCGAGCTCACCCAGAACATCCGTTCGGTGCGGAAGAGCTCGCCGAACTCGTGGCTGGTCCCCTGCGTAAAAACGATGAGGTCGTATTTGCCGGTCTGCATGCCCTGGAGAAGGATCTCGGACGGCTGGCACTGGGCATCGACGACGATCTTGGGATGCGTCTTCTTGAAGCTCGAGAGGATCGCGGGGAGCAGCCGCACGGCATAGTCGTCGGGGATGCCGAAGCGGATACTGCCGGCGAGGTCGCCCTCGTGGAAGTAGTCAAGGATCTCGGCATTGGTGCGCAGCATGCCGCGCGCACGGGCATAGAGCTGTTCGCCGTGACTGGTCAGCGACACCGAACGGCCGTCGCGGAAGAGAAGCGTCGCCCCGAGCCGCTCTTCGAGCCGCTTGATCTGCATCGAGACCGCCGACTGGGTCTTGTGCACGCGCCGCGCCGCTTCGGTGAAGCTGCCGCAATCAGCGATCGCGCAGAAGGTCTGGAGCTGGTCGAGATCGAGTGGGGCAGTCACCGATGTCTCCATCACGTAGATTGATGATCGAGATGAAATCTATTTGTTAGACGAATGGAGAGCAAGCGCCTAAATCATCAGCATCGGTGATCGACGGGCGGTTCTGATCCGGTTCGAACTTCACCCTCTTTGCGGCGGGGCTTGCCGTCGCGACGTCGTCAGATCGTGGAGATTGAACAATGGCTTTCTTGCTTTCAAGCGAGCGGCCCATCGATGCCGCCTTGCCGCAAAATCCGATCCTCGGACTTGTCCGCATGATGCAGAAGGCCCGCGAGGTACGCCTCCAGCGTGTCGCATTGAACGCCCTGCTGCACTACGAACCGCACCGCCTCGACGATCTCGGGATCACCCGGCAGGACGTTATCGACGCGCTGGCGCGCAGCCACAGCCAAGGCGAGGAACTCGCCAGCCGCCGCGCTCGCCGTGCCAAGGCATGGTCGCGTCGCTAAGCACAGTTTTATCGGCAGCTTCGCCGACGAACGTCTTCCTGACGACTGGCCGGACCGGGGCAATCCTCGCGTCCGGCCTCTTTTCGCATGTCACGACTAGGTGAGGGCACCCATCGAACCCGTGCGGCCCGATGACACGGCCCGGAGTTCCGGCTAATGGAGCCGACTTCCATCCGGGGACTGT
>JAEZBF010000123.1 GCA_023427545.1 Pseudomonadota bacterium | reverse complement strand
GGCACGGGCAGACGCGGCTGCTGCTCGACATCTTCTCGGCGTTGACGCAGCACATGGCAGGGGTCGAGATCAAGGGCGCAGTGGCGCTGGTTGCCGGCGACCGGCAGACCGACGGCATTTTCCCGCTGTGGTCGATCCTCGAGAACATCAGCGTGGGCTCGCTCCGGCGGCTGCGGCGCGGGCCGCTGATCGACCGCGAAGCCGAAGCGCGGCTGGGCGCCGAGTGGCAGAAGCGGATCAGCATCCGCACGCCCGACCTCGACAACAACGTGCTGACGCTGTCGGGCGGCAACCAGCAGAAGGCGCTGTTCGCGCGCGCGCTCGGCTCGGACGCACGGATCATCCTGATGGACGACCCGATGCGCGGGGTCGATATCGGCACCAAGCTCGAAGTCTACGACCTGATCCGCAGCGAGGCCCGAGGCGGCCGGACCTTCCTCTGGTACACCACAGAGTCCGAAGAGCTCGAGAACTGCGACCACGTCTACGTCTTCCGCAACGGCCGCATCGTCGCCAATCTCCGGCGCGGCGAACTCACCGAGGAAAAGGTGATCCAATCCTCCTTCGCCGAGGCTTCCGCATGACGCTCACCGCGACCACAGGTCCCGCCGCCACCACCGGCGCACCCAAGCTCGCCCGCCTGCTGCGGGCGCTGCTGCCCGCCATATCGCTGGTGCTGGTGCTGGCCGGCATCGCCTACCTCAATCCGCGCGCGATCAGCTATTTCGGCTTCAACCTGATGCTGAACCTGGCGGTGCCGATCGCGCTCGCAACGCTGGCGCAGATGTTCGTCATCACCATCAACGAGCTCGATCTCTCGATCGGGCCATTCGTTGGCTTCGTCGGCTGCGTCACCGCGACTTGGCTGAACGAGGCTCCGCTGCTCGGGGCGGCGGTGCTGCTGGGGTGCAGCGCGGTCTATGCGTGTCTGGGGGCGCTGATCCACCTGCGCAACCTGCCCTCCATCGTGGTCACGCTGGGCATGAGCTTCGTGTGGCAGGGCCTCGCGATCCTGATGCTGCCGCGGCCGGGCGGCAAGGCGCCCGACTGGCTGCTCACGCTGATGGGTCTGAAGCCGCCCTTCGTGCCGTTCCCAATCATTGCGGCCGTGGTGATCGCGCTGGTCGCCCACTACGGGTTGATGCGCACGTCCTATGGCGCGGTGCTGCGGGGGGCTGGCGGCAATCCGCAGGCGATCGGGCGGGCGGGCTGGTCGCTGCTGCGCACCAAGATGGTCATGTTCGGCCTCGCAGGGCTGTTCGGGGTGCTCTCCGGCATGGCGCTGATCGGAACGACGACCTCCGGCGACGCCAACATCGGCAATGGCTACACGCTGCTCTCGATCGCCGGGGTGATCCTGGGCGGGGGCGAGTTTGTCGGGGGGCGGGTTTCGCCGATCGGCGCCGTGATCGGCGCGCTGACGCTGGCCTTGGCGGCCTCGCCGCTGCTGACCTTCATGCACATCCCGCCCGACTGGCAGGCGGGAGCCAACGGGGCGATCCTGATCATCGTCCTTGCCGCGCGCGTGCTGATCTCCCGGCGCGAGGCGCGGCTGTGACCGCGCTCGCTGCAGTGTTCCGCCGGCCGTGGATCTGGTCGTTCATCGGCGCGATCCTGGTGTTCGTTGCAACCATCGCCTTCACCCGCGGCGTCGGGGCCGGCGGGATCGTCACCGCCGCCCTGTCGCTGGCGGTGTTCACCGTCATCGTCGGCATCGGCCAGATGTTCGTAATCACGCTCGGTCCCGGCAATGTCGACCTGTCGCTGCCGGCCAACATCGGTCTTGCCAGCGCGGTGGCGATGAAGACCATGGGCGGCAACGACGGCATGGTGCTGGTCGGGCTCCTCCTGGCGCTCGGCAGCGGAATGGCCGTCGGCGTCGCCAACTACGCGCTGATCCGCGCCCTCCGAATCCCGCCGATCATCGCGACGCTGTCGTCGAGCTTCATCATCCTCTCCATCGACATCAGCTATGCCCGCGGACTGCAGATCAAGCCGCCGCCGGGCTTTGCCGACTTCACCAATATCCAGCTGCTGGGCATTCCGGTGCTGGCGATCCTGGGGGTGCTGATCAGCATTGTCGCGGGCATCGCGCTCCACCGCATGCTCTATGGCCGCTCCGTGCTCGCCATTGGGCAGAACATGCGGGCGGCGTGGCTCGCCGGCATTCCGGTCGAGCGCATCCGCTTCTTCACCTATGTCCTATGCGGGGCGATGGGCGGCATCGATGGCGCATTTCTCGCCGGCTACTTCCGCGGCGCAACCGTCGACATCGGCAACGAATATCTGCTGAGCTCGATCGCAGTCGTCGTGATCGGCGGCACGTCGGTCGCCGGCGGGAAGGCAAACGTGCCCGGCATCTGGGGAGCGTCGCTTTTCCTGGTGCTCCTGCTCACCATGCTCAACACGATGGGCGTGAGCCCCGGCCTGCGGCTGATCTCGACCGGGTTGATCATCGTCGCCGTGATCACCGCCGCAGGGGGACAGAAGGCTCTGCGCTGACTTGGAACTGGGAGGAACCACAATGCCGTTCGTGAACATCCGCATCGTCAAGGAGGTCATCGCCGACGACCCGGCTGGCAAGAAGCAGAAGATCGCCGAAAAGGTGGTCGGCGCCATCAACGAAGCGGCGGGCATCAATAAGGACGACGTCTGGGTGGTGTTCGAGGAGGTCGATGCCCGCGACTGGTTCGTCGGGGAAACCCACGTTGCCAAGAGGAAGGGCTTCCAATGAGCCTCGACGTGCGCGACCAAGCGCTTCTATCGGTAGTTGCTGAGGATGCTGCGCTGGAGCAACTCGGCACGGGCTTCGAGTTCACGGAAGGCCCGATCTGGCACCCGCGTGAAAAGCACCTGACTTTCTCGGACATGCCGGGCGATCACATGCGCCGCTGGACTGCCGGCGGCGGCATCGCGACCTTCCGCAAGCCCTCGAACAAGGCCAACGGCAACACCTATGACGCCCAGGGGCGCATGCTCACCTGCGAGCACGCGACCAGCCGCGTTACGCGCACCGAGCCGGATGGCGCGATCACGGTCCTTGCAACGCACTACCAGGGCAGGGAGCTGAACAGCCCCAACGACATCGTCGTCTACTCGAGCGGGCGCATCTACTTCAGCGATCCCACCTATGGGCGGAAGCCCTACTACGGCGTCGAGCGGCCGCAGCAGCTCGATTTCCAGGGTGTCTATTCGATGAACCCCGATGGCAGCGACCTGACGCTGCTGGCCGACGACTTTGCCCAGCCCAACGGCCTCTGCTTTTCGCGCGACGAGCGCCGGCTGTTCGTCAACGACACCGATCGCGGCCACATTCGCGTCTTCGACGTCGATGGCGAAGGGCACCTGCGTGACGGCGGCGTTTGGGCGGAAGTGACCGGCGAAGCGCCCGGCGCACCGGATGGCATGAAGATCGACTCCGCCGGCCACCTCTTTTGCTGCGGTCCGGGCGGTATCCATGTCTTCGCACCGGATGCCCGCTGCCTGGGTGTAATCGGCATCCCCGAGGTGGCGGCAAACTTCACGTGGGGCGGCGAGGACATGCGGAGCCTCTTCGTCACCGCATCCACCTCACTCTATCGCATCGACGTGCTGGTGCCGGGTGTCCCGCTCTTTGGGGCCGTCTAGCACCGACTGGAGAGCAACGTTGCTTGGCATTTACCTCACCCATCCCGAGGTCAACATGGACCCGGCCGTGCCCGTGCCGCGGTGGGGGCTCTCGGAGGTGGGGGCCGACCGCGCGCGCCGCTTTGCCGAACGCGGCGTGATCCCGCCCGGCGCTCCAATCTTCGCCAGCACCGAGCGAAAGGCGGTGGAACTGGCAAAGAT
>JAEZBF010000108.1 GCA_023427545.1 Pseudomonadota bacterium | reverse complement strand
CCACCCGGCCGTTCGAGACGCCGTACATCATCGGCCACCTCGACCATCATAGTCACCATCACCACTGAGGCGACGGCGATGAGCTACAGGGCCATCTACACCTATGCCTGGGACCTCGCCGAAACCGGAGTTTCGGCCGCGGTGGGAGAGTTCCGCGAACTGGGACTCGATACCGTCACCATGGCTGGGAGCTACCACGCCGGCAAGTTCCTGCGGCCGCACGGGAAGGGTGGCAAGGTCTATTTCCCGGAGGACGGGACGGTATATTTCAACGCCGACCCCTCGCGTTATGGGGCGATCAAGCCCGTCGCGAACCCGATGCTGCAAAGCGGCGACATCCTGCGTGAGCTCACCGCCTCGGACATGCAGGTCAACGTCTGGACGGTGCTGCTGCACAACACGCGGCTGGGCATGGCGCATCCTGAGTCGGTGGTCCGCAATGCCTTCGGCGACCCCTACTATTACAACCTCTGCCCGTCGGCACCCGAGGCCCGCGCATACGCCATCGGCCTGGCGCGCGACGCCACCGAAAGCTACCCGGTGAGCGGCCTGTCGCTGGAAGCGCCGGGGTTCACCCCCTATTCCCACGGCTATCATCACGAGTTCGCACTGATGCAGCTCAACCCGTGGCTGGAAAACCAGCTCGGCCTCTGCTTCTGCGAGCACTGCGTGGCGGCCGCAGAACGCGCCGGCATCGAAGCCAAACGGCTCAAGGCGCAGACGGCAGCGGACATCTCCGCCTATCTCGAGAGCGATATCGACGTTCCCGCCGACATGGCCGAGGCGTTCTGGCGTGCGGATGTCGCGAGCGATGGCGACCTGCGGCGCTACCTCGATTTCCGCAACCGCGTCGTCACCTCGCTGGTAACCGAAATCCGCGCCGCGGTGCGCAGCGACGCTACCGTGGCCATCATCCCATCGGTTGCGCGTCCGACCGGCGGCGCCTGGTATGAGGGCAGCGACCTCAAGGCCCTGATGAACGCGACCGGCATCATCGAGGCGTGCTTCTACGAGCCAAGTGCCATGCGCGTGAAGGCCGACCTGTTCGACATCAAGCGGCGGCTTCGCGGCAGCGGGGTGATCCGCGGCATCCTGCGGCCGTCGTACCCCGACCTCAGGAGCAAGGGCGAGTTCCTTGACGCCGTCGCTGCACTACGCGCCGGCGGGGTCGAAGAGCTCGCCTTTTACAACTGGGGACACCTGCGGCAGGCTAACCTGCAGTGGATCGGCGAGGCGATGAGGTCAGCATGAGCGGGCAGTTCGCGGGCAAGACAATCGCCATCACCGGGGCGGCTGGCGGCATCGGGCAATGGCTCTGCCGCTTCTTCGGCATGGAAGGCGCAACGATCGCGGCCCTCGATCGCAGCGACAAGGTGACGAGCCTGCCAGAAACCTGGGGCAAGGACGGCATCGCCGTGAAGGCCGCGGTGGCCGACATCGCGGACGCCACGGCGGTCAGGACGGCGTTCGAGAGCTTCGGCGACGTCCATATCCTCATCAACAATGCCGGGGTCTCCCGTCATCCGACCCTAGCCGTCACCGATCCCGCCGGCTGGGACGAGGACATGCAGGCCAACCTCAGCGGCGCCTATGCCTGCGCCCATGCCGTGCTGCCGCAGATGGTGGCGCGGCGGGCCGGCAACATCGTCAATGTCGGCTCGGTCAATGGCCTGAGCGCGCTTGGCGATCCGGCCTACAGCGCCGCCAAGGCCGGGATGATCTCGCTGACCCGCTCGCTGGCCCAGGAATACGGCCGCTACAACATCCGCGCCAACATCGTCCTGCCGGGCACGGTGCGCACCCCGATCTGGGACGAGCGCAAGGCCAAGGACCCCAACGTGCTCAAGACGCTCGAGCGCTGGTACCCGCTCGGCCGCATCGTGGAGCCCGACGAGGTGGCGCGGGTCATCGCGTTCCTTGCATCCGATCTCGCGAGTGCCGTCACAGGAGCGGTCATCCCGGTCGATTGCGGGCTGACGGCCGGCAACATCGTGATGGCGCGGGAGCTGACGCTGGAAGATTTTTGAGGGGGGATTCTGACGAATGGACCGACTGCGGATTGGGGTGATCGGGCTGGGATGGTTCGGCGAGATTCATGCCGAGACCATCGTGGGTGTGCCCAACCTGGAGCTGGCGGCGCTGTGCACGCGGACGCCCGAGCGGCTGGCCGCGATGGGCCACAAGTTCGGGGTGAGCAAGCTCTATCGCGACTACAACGAGATGCTTGCCGATCCCGAGATCGACGCGGTCTCGATCTGCACGATGTGGGACCAGCACACCGAGCCGGCGGTCGCCGCGCTGCAGGCCGGCAAGCACGTGTTCCTGGAAAAGCCGATCGCCTCGACGGTGGAGGATGCACGCAAGATCACGGCGGCCTCGAAGGGCGCCAAGGGTATCCTCTTCATCGGTCACGTCGTGCGGTTCAACCCTCGTTATCGCATGGCCAAGCAGGCGATCGACGAGGGCAGAATCGGCCGGATCGTGGCGCTTTCCAGCCGCCGCAACATCCCGGCGGCGTGGACGCCGACCATCCTCAACAAGATCGGGCCGATCGTCGGCGACGCGATCCACGACACCGACATCATGCTGTGGTTCACCGGCGACACGGTTGCGTCGGCCTATGCCCAGTGGGTGGACGTCCGCGGCCTCAAGCACCCCGACATCGGCCAGACCATGTACCGCTTCAAGGGCGGTGCGACGGCGACGCTGGAGACGGTGTGGTGCATGCCGGAAAAGACGCCGTTCGATATCGACGAGCGCATGTCGATCATCGGCACCGAGGGCATCATCCACGTGCAGGATACCTTCCCCAACCTCGGGATCGTCGACGGCAACAAGCTCCATTCGCCCGACACGACCTTCTGGCCGATGTTCGACGGCGTGCGCGGCGGCGCCCTGCGCGACGAATTCAGTTACTTCGCTGCGACGGCGCTGGCCGGTCGAAAACCGATGATTGGGACGCCGGAGGATGCGACCGCAGCGCTGGAGGCAACTTTGGCCGCCGAGCAATCCGCGCGCAGCGGTGAAGTCGTGAGGATCGGCTGATGGCGGAGCTCTACGAGTTCGATCACATCGGCATCACGACCACCGAGCCGCAGCCCAACGAGGACTGGGTCGAAGCCTCCAAGATCTGGGTGACCAACCCGCGCAATCACCCCGAGCACATCGAGTTCCTGCGCTACCGCGACGACAGCACGGTGCCCGATGCGGTGCGCTACAACCCGCACGTCGCCTACCGGGTGAGCGATCTCAAGCCCCACATCGAGGCCGAGGGGGTCGAGGTGCTGATCCCGCCCTTCGTGGTCGCCGACTTCGTCGAGGTGGTGTTCGTGCGCAAGTACGGCGCGATCTTCGAGTACATGCGATACCTCAAGGACGGCTGGTTCGACGCCGGCACGTGAGGACGACTCAGGCGAGGCTGTAGCGGGAGTAGAGCTCGGGCGGCGCTTCGTGCGCGCGCAGGACATCTACCATGCCCTGCCGCAGCCGGCGTTCGACCGCAGCGTCCCGGATCGGGTTGAGCTGCGAGGGGTCGGCCCGGAGGTCGAAGAGCTGCGTGCCGTAGTTCTCGAAGACGCGGCCGTCGATATTGGGGATGCGCCGGCTGTCGCGGAGCGCATCGATCCTGAGCACCGGCATGTCCTTGGTGAATGAAAAGCCCCGGACGAGCTCGGCGGTCGCGAGTTCCTTCGCGGTCATCATCGAGCGGATGTGGGCCGGCATCAGCGTGTATTCGTGGAGCCCCGGCGCGTACAGATCGTCCGGGTAGAGGTAGTAGGCGTAGCGCCCGTCGGTGCAGCCGATCGGTCCGCCGAACATGCCGAAGATGCCGACCTCGCGGCCGCTGCTCTCGCCCGCGAGCAGCTCCAGCATGGAACGTCCCTGCACTTCGGCCGGGATGTCGAGGCCGAAGATGTCGAGCAGCGTCGGCATGAGATCGTAGGTCTGCGTCAGCGCCGCGATCCGGGTGCCCGCCTGCGCCGCGTGGCGGGGGTGATGGAGGATCAGCGGGATGTGCGAGATTTCCTCGTAGTAGGGCTGGAGGTTCTTGCCCCACCAGTCGTGCTCGGCGAGCAGGTAGCCGTGGTCCGTGGTGAGGACCAGCGCGGTGTCCTCCCACATGCCGTGCTCGTCCATGAAGCCGAGCAGGCGGCCGAAATACCAGTCGCACATCGCAACCAGCGCGGCGTAGTTGGCGCGGATCTCGGCGATCTCCTCGGGACTGTCGCTGACGTGCTCGTAGTAGGGCCAGTTGAGGATGCCTCCGTTCCAGCCGGTCTCGAAGGGCTGCTTGAAACGCGCCGGCGCATCGAAGGGCTCGTGCGGATCGAAGCACTCGATCTGGAGCAGCCAATTGTCGGCGGCATGATTGGTCTCAAGGAACTCGAGCCCGGAGGCGAAGCACCGCGGGCCGGGGAAGTCGGCTTCCTCCTGCATCCACTCCTTGTTGACGATGTGCTGGACGCGCATGCGCGAGCTCGCATCGACCACGGTGCCGAAGGGGTAGTGCATTTCGCTGTAGCGCTCACGGAAGCGCTCGAGCGGGGGCTGCACCATCGCCTTCCAGTGGTCGTCCTCCTGGCCGCGGATGAAGTCCCAGGTCGAGTAGCGCTGGTGGTAGGTGGCGCCGCCCTCCTCGAAGTAGTGGGCGTGGTCGGTGACGAGATGGGTGTGGACGCCGTGCTCCTTGAGGAGCTCGGCGAAGGAGTTGTCGAACGGCTCGAGCGGACCCCAGCTGCGGTGCGGGAAGTTGAGCCGGCCGGTGTGCAGATCGCGCCGCGCCGGCATGCATGGCAGGCTGCCGACATAGTGCGTATCGAAGGTCACCGCGCGCTGCGCGAAGCGGTCGAAGTTCGGTGTCGGGAGCGTGCCGCCATAGGCGCCGAGCGCAAGCCGGTTCAGCGAGTCGAGGAGGACGAAGATCGTGCGCACGGGTGCCCCTTACGGCCGGAGTGTGTCACCGGCCGCGCGCTGCGTCACGCGCTCTCGAAGTAGACGGGGTTGCTGATGGCGCGGCGCAGCGGCTGATCGGTGAGGTCGGCGCCCTGCAGCTGCCAGGGAAGCCGGTCCCTGCCCCCGACGGCGGCGGTGAAGTCGTCGACCAGGCGGCCGCGGCTGGCGCGGGCGATGATCTCCGCGCGGAGGAAGCCGCGCGCGTCGGACGGCACGGGCAGCTCGGCGGTCCAGTCGTCCGACGCGATCTCCTGCTCGGCCAGTATGCCGGAGGCATCGATCCAGGCGAGCACGTCGCCCGCGGCGCCGCGCACGGTCGCCGTGGCGTTCCGCGGCTGGCGGGTGATCGAGCCCATAGGCTGGCGATCGACCTCGATCTGCAGATGCGGCCCTTGCGGAGATTCCGTAACGTAGCCGTACCCAGAGCGCATTGCGGCGAGGACCGCGTCCTCGCTGAGCTCGGGCAACCACAACACCGTGGTCGGCCGCGCCAGGACCAGCGGCCCTTCCGGCTGCAGCGTCTCGGGCTGGTGAAAGTCGCTGCCGCCGATCGCGGAAATGCGGAGACCGGAGGCGAGGCGCTGCTGCCAGCGATCGAGCGCGACCCAGTTCCAGGCGAGCCAGGTCGACTGCCAGACCTCCTGGCAATCGATCTCGGGCAGCTCGTAGTCCCAGGGAATGGTGGGCTTGTCGTGGGTGACCGAGAGCAGCCCGCCCTTCTCGTGCACCAGCGCCGCGATGACGTGGGCGTCGGACGGTTTCGTCATGCGGAAGTCGATCCACTCGTCCACGCCGTAGACGTTGGCGTGCCCGTTTGCGGTGGTGATCTCCATGGCGCGGACGAACACCAGGTCGGGGCTCGACTGCGGATGGAAGTAGCGGCGCTGCGTGGTGGTGTTGTGGTCGGCGATGGCGAGGAAATCGAGCCCCGCCTGCCTTGCCGCGGCGTGCAGCACCTCGGGCGCGCCGCGCGCGTCGGAGTGGAAGGTGTGGCAATGGAGGTCGCCGCGATACCAGCCGGCGTTGCGGCGAACCGGGTAGGTACGGGCGGGCGGCGGCAGCGTCTCGCGCGGGGCGCTGTCGAGCGTGACGGTCAGTGTGACGTCGGCGCCGGCGGCGGGGACCTTGTAGAGCCCGAGGATGACGTTCCAGGTGCCTGCAGGGATCGGCCCGTGGACGTAGCCGGGCGTCGCGTCGTCGGTTGCGACAAAGAAGCTGTCGCGCGCGCCGCCCGACCAGCCGCGGAAGCCCTCGCGCGAGGGGAAGGCGGTCATCCGCGGATCGAACATGCCGAGGTCGATGACGCAATCCTCGGCCTTGGGATAGCGCATGGCAACGTCGATGCGCGTAGTGCCGGCGGGGACCTCGACCGGGATGTAGTAGTAGGGATTGCGGGCCTGGTCCGCGGGGGTGAGATGGACGGTGAGGGTGGTCACAGGGAGCCACCAACGCCGGAGATAGAAGAGTACCCCCCACCCTGTCCCTCCCCCGCAAGGGGGGAGGAGACGATGGAGCCGCGGCGCCGGTGCGTGGGGCAAGGCATTGCGGTTGGAGTGGTCATGGGGAACGCGCTCTAGAGGCGGCAGTCAGGGGTCCTCTCCTGCGCGTAGCGCGGGGGAGGGGGACCGGCGAAGCCGGTGGAGGGGGCGGCTGCGATCGCCGAGCGTGGGGCGGGCCCCCTGCCGGGGCGGGGGGGGCCCCCCCC
>JAEZBF010000060.1 GCA_023427545.1 Pseudomonadota bacterium | reverse complement strand
CCGCGCTGGGCAACGTGATCGCCCAGGGTAAGCCGCAGCGCCTCGTGCAGCAGGTGCGTCGCCGAGTGGTTGGCGCGGATGGCGGAGCGGCGGTCGTGGTCGACGACCAGCGTCAGCGGCGTGCCGATGGAAATCGTGCCGCTCGTTACCTTCACCCGGTGCCCGAAGACGCCGTTGTTCTTGACGGTGTCGAGTACATCGGCCGCGATGCCGTCGCCGCTGAGCGTGCCGGTGTCGCCAACCTGGCCGCCGCTCTCGCCGTAGAACGGGGTCTGGTTAAGGACGACGAAGCCCTCCCGGCCCGTCGACAGGCTGTCGATCTCCTTGCCGTCGGCAACGATCGCCTGGACCTCGCCCTCGGCGGTCTCGGTCTCGTAGCCCAGGAACTCGGTCGGCCCGACCTTGTCGGCGACCGCGAACCAGATGTTGTCGGTCGCCGCCTCGCCCGAGCCTGACCAGTTCTTGCGGGCCTCTGCGCGCTGGCGCGCCATCGCATCTTCGAAGCCGGTCAGGTCGACGTTGATGCCGCGCGTGCGCAGGGCGTCCTGTGTGAGATCGAGCGGAAAGCCGTACGTGTCATAGAGCTTGAACGCGGTGACGCCTTCGAGCATGTCGCCGGAGCTGAGGCCGGCGGTCGCCTCCTCGAGGATCTGCAGGCCGCGCGAGAGCGTCTTGAGGAAGCGCCCCTCCTCGAGCCGCACGGTTTCGGCGATCATTGCCTCGCCGCGGGACAGCTCGGGATAAGCCTGGCCCATCTCGCGCACCAGCGCGGGCACGAGCTTGAAGATCACCGGCTCGTTGGCGCCGAGCAGGGTGGCGTGACGCATGGCGCGGCGCATGATGCGGCGCAGAACGTAGCCGCGACCCTCGTTGGAGGGCAGCACCCCTTCGGCGATGAGGAAGCTCATGGCGCGCAGGTGGTCGGCGATGACGCGCAGGCTCGGGCTGGCAGGGTCGCCGTCGTAGCCGGTCGCCTGCTGCGTCGCGGATGTGAGCGCGCGGAAGAGGTCGATCTCGTAGTTGTTGTTGGTGCCCTGCATGACGGCGGCAACGCGCTCGAGGCCCGAGCCGGTATCGACCGAGGGCTTGGGCAGGCTGGTGCGCGAACCGTCCGCATGCTGCTCGAACTGCATGAAGACGAGGTTCCAGATCTCGACGAACCGGTCGCCGTCCTCCTCGGGGCTGCCCGGCGGACCGCCCCAGTATTTGTCGCCGTGGTCGTAGAAGATTTCAGAGCACGGGCCGCAGGGACCGGTGTCGCCCATCTGCCAGAAGTTCGACTTCTCGCCGAGCCGCACGATGCGGTCCTCCGGCAGGCCGGCGATCTTCTTCCAGAGCGCGAAAGCCTCGTCGTCGTCCTTGTAGACGGTGGCGGTGAGCTTTTCAGCCGGCAGGCCCCACTCCCTGGTGAGGAGCGTCCAGGCGAGCTCGATCGCGCGCTCCTTGAAGTAGTCGCCGAATGAGAAGTTGCCCAGCATCTCGAAGAAGGTGTGGTGCCGGGCGGTGAAGCCGACATTGTCGAGGTCGTTGTGCTTGCCACCCGCGCGCACGCATTTCTGCGAGGTGGTTGCGGTAACGTAGGGCCGCTTCTCGACGCCGGTGAAGACGTTCTTGAACTGAACCATGCCGGCGTTGGTGAACATCAGCGTGGGATCGTTGCGGGGAACGAGCGGGCTCGATGGCACCGGCGTATGCCCCGCCTTCTCGAAATAGTTCAGGAACCCCGACCGGATGTCGCTAACGCTGGTCATAGAAGCACTTGCCCACGAAAGAGGCGCGGGACATCGGATGCCCCGCGCGAAAGAAAGCGCCTTGTATCCCGCGGCTCGCGGCGGTGTCCAGAAGAGCGGAGCGCGACAAGGCAAGCGCCGAAAAGAAAGGGCGCCGCGAATTTGCGGCGCCCTGTCATTCACTGCGAGATGACGAAAACTCGCCGATTTCGTGCCGTCACCCGCCCTTCGGGCACTCTCTCCGTCTAGGGGAGAGGGCAACGAGGTTACTCGTCGTCGACCACCCCATCGTCGTCGGGGCCGGCCATGAGCACTTCACCGAGGAGGCCGGCGCTCTCGCGCACCCCCTGCTCGATGGTGGCGGCGATCTCGGGGTTGTCCTTGAGGAACTGACGGGCGTTCTCGCGCCCCTGCCCCATGCGCTGGCTGTCGTAGGAGAACCAGGCCCCGGATTTCTCGACCACGCCGCTCTTGACCCCGAGGTCGAGCAGTTCGCCGGTCTTGCTGATGCCCTCGCCGTACATGATGTCGAACTCGACCTGGCGGAACGGCGGCGCCAGCTTGTTCTTGACCACCTTGACGCGGGTCTGGTTGCCGATCACCTCGTCGCGGTCCTTGATCGCCCCGATGCGGCGGATGTCGAGACGCACCGAGGAATAGAACTTGAGCGCGTTGCCACCGGTGGTGGTCTCGGGCGAGCCGTACATCACCCCGATCTTCATGCGGATCTGGTTGATGAAGATGACCATCGCCTTGGACTTGCTGATCGAGCCGGTGAGCTTGCGCATGGCCTGGCTCATCAGCCGTGCCTGGAGGCCGGGCAGCGCGTCGCCCATTTCGCCCTCGAGCTCCGCCTTGGGCGTGAGCGCGGCGACGGAATCGACCACCAGCACGTCGATGGCGCCGGAACGCACCAGCGTATCGGCAATCTCGAGCGCCTGTTCACCGCTATCGGGCTGGGAGATCAGCAGCTCGTCGACCTTGACGCCGAGCTTGCGCGCATAAACCGGATCAAGGGCGTGCTCGGCATCGACGAAGGCGCAGATGCCGCCATTGCGCTGAGCCTCGGCGACGACGTGGAGCGCCAGCGTCGTCTTGCCCGAGCTTTCCGGCCCGAACACCTCGATGATGCGACCGCGCGGCAGACCACCAATGCCGAGCGCAATGTCGAGCCCCAGGGAGCCGGTGGAGATGGCTTCGACCTGGGCGATCGCGCCCTCGCCGAACTTCATCACCGTGCCCTTGCCGAAGCTGCGCTCGATCTGGCTCAGCGCTGCGGCCAGCGCCTTGTCCTTGTCCATCGATCCCTCGATTATGCGAAGCGGTGCCGCAGCGGCCATGGAAACGTCCTCCTTATTTCACGGCCCTGAACCCCGCGCAACGCGCCCGGAAGGTGTTTGCCGTCCATCGAATGATCCTACTTTGTTCTCATTTTGTTTCTCAGCTGTCAATGGGCAAGTTGGGGCAATTGGCCCCAGCGTATTGGCTCTCCCCTGACCACGATCGGCCTTACGCGCTGGAACTTCTTGCACTACTTTCGCTTACATACGGCCCCGCGTTGCAGGGGCCGCTGACGGCTACCCTGGAGAGACCTGCATGAGCGACGCGACGGACCGCCCGATGGATGATGGGCTCGACCTGCCGCGAATCTCGACGGGCGTTCCAGGACTCGACAACATCCTGGGCGGCGGGCTCGATCCGAACCGGGTCTATCTCTACGAAGGCCGTCCGGGCACCGGGAAGACGACCATCGCGCTGCAGTTCCTGCTCGAGGGCGCAAGGCAGGGAGAGCGCGTGCTCTACATCACGCTATCGGAGACCCAGCGCGAGCTGGAGCTGGTGGCGAGCCGTCACGGCTGGTCGATGAAGGGCATCGACGTTTTCGAGCTGGTGCCGCCCGAGACGACGCTCGATCCGGCGCACGAACTCACCGTATTCCACCCCGCCGAGCTCGAACTCAGCGAGACGACGAACCTGATCCTCGACAAGGTCACCCAGCTCAATCCGACACGCGTGGTCGTCGACAGCCTGTCCGAGCTGCGGCTGCTGGCGCAGAGCCCGCTGCGCTATCGACGGCAGGTGCTGGCGCTCAAGCACTTCTTCACCAGCCGCCGGTGCACGGTGGTCCTGCTCGACGACCTCACCTCGGCGCAGAACGACCTCCAGTTGCACTCGATCTCGCATGGCGTGCTGCTGCTCGAGCAGATCGCCATCGAGTACGGTGCCGAGCGGCGGCGGCTGCGAGTGATCAAGATGCGCGGCATCGATTTTCGTGGCGGATTCCACGACTTCAACATCGAGCGCGGGGGCCTGGTGATCTTTCCGCGATTGGTTGCTGCGGAGCATCACACCGAGTTCGACGCCGAGTTCGTGCGCAGCGGCAACGACCAGCTCGACCAGATGCTGGGTGGCGGGCTGGAGCGCGGCACGAACGTGCTGCTGATCGGTGCTGCGGGCGTTGGGAAGTCTTCGCTGGCGCTGACCTATGCGTCGGCAGCGGCAGAGCGCGGCGAGAAGTCGGTGATCTTCGCCTTCGACGAAGGCGGCCACACTATGGAGGCGCGCGCGCGCAGCATTGGCCTGAGCCTGCGGGATGAGCCCCGGCACAGCCACATCCGCGTCCAGCAGATCGATCCGGCTGAATTGTCGCCGGGTGAGTTCGCCTCGATCGTGCAGCGCAGCGTGGAACGCGACGGTGCACGGCTCGTCGTGATCGACAGCCTCAACGGCTACATGAACGCTATGCCCGACGAGCGCTTCCTCGTGCTGCAGATGCACGAGCTGCTGAGCTATCTCGGGCAGCAGGGCGTGCTCGCGATCCTCGTTCTGGCCCAGCATGGCCTCGTCGGTCCGATGGATACGCCGGTCGACATCAGCTACCTCAGCGATTCGGTGATCATGCTGCGCTACTTCGAGTACGGCGGCGTGGTTCGCCGGGCACTTTCGGTCGTCAAGAAGCGCGGCGGGATGCACGAGCATACCATCCGGGAATTCGGCCTGGGACGGAGCGGGGTGCGTGTCGGGCCGCCGCTCACCGAGTTCCGTGGCATCTTCTCGGGCACGCCCGAATACGTCGGCGATCCGGCGCCGCTTATGACGGACAACCGGCATGAGCACGACTGACGAACCATCGCCGCCTGTCCTGATCCTGGCGCCGGTCGGGCGGGATGCTGCAGCAACGGCCGAGCTCCTGAGCCGTGCCGGGATCGACACCGAGCGCGTTGCTGATCTCGATGCGCTGCTGCGCCTTATCGTCGACGCCGCCGTGGTGCTGGTCGCCGAGGAAGCCCTGTTCGGCAAGGACTACACTGAACTCGCGAAGGTGATCGAGGCGCAGCCGGCATGGTCCGACCTGCCGTTCGTAGTGCTGACCAGCCGTCACGAACTGCCCTCCATCGGGCAATGGCGACGCCGGTTGATCGAGGCGCTGCGCAACGTTTCCCTGCTCGAGCGGCCGGTGCAGACGATCACGCTGGTAACGACGGTGCAGGCGGCGCTGCGCGCCCGCCGCCGCCAGCACGAAGTGCGCGAGCTCGTGGAAGCGCAGGAGAGCGCGGCGCTTCAGCTCGAGGCGCTGGTGGAAGACCGCACGCGTGAACTCGCCTCGACTAATGCCGAGCTGCGTAAGCAGATCGAGGAGCGCGCGCGCGCCGAGGACACGCTGCGCCAGGCCCAGAAGATCGAGGCCATCGGCCAACTGACCGGCGGCATCGCGCACGACTTCAACAATCTGCTGATGGTGATCTCGGGCGGCCTCGAGATGCTCGAGCGGACGAACGATGTCGCGCGGCGGCACCGGCTGCTCGACGGCATGCGCCAAGCCGCGCAGCGCGGCGCAGGGCTGACGCGGCAACTCGTCGCCTTTTCCCGACGCACCAAGCTCAACCCCGAGCCGGTCGACGTCGGCCGCCAGATCAACGGCATGCGCGAGCTGCTCGACCGGAGCCTGCGCGAAGACGTCGAGGTGCGCTGCGAACTCGAGCCTGGGC